>JAGQQT010000225.1 GCA_020426065.1 Planctomycetaceae bacterium
AGCCTGCCGGAAGTGCAAAGAACTGGCGGAGACCCGCACCCAAACCGTTTTCGGCGTGGGGAATCCTGAAGCTCGTGTGCTGTTTGTGGGAGAAGCCCCCGGAGCAGATGAGGACAAGCAGGGGGAACCGTTTGTGGGGCGTGCGGGACAGTTGCTCAATAAAATCATTGGAGCGTGCGGCTGGACCAGGGAGGAGATTTACATCTGCAACATTCTCCGCTGCCGCCCGCCGGGAAATCGCAATCCTTCTCCCATAGAAGCTGACAACTGTCGCGAGTTTCTGCTGGGGCAGATTGAAACCGTTCAGCCCGAATACATTGTCTGCTGGGGCACCATTGCCGCTCAGAATCTGCTGCAGGAAAACTCACCCATTGGCCGCATGCGAGGCAAGTTGTATTCGTATCAGCAGGCAAAAGTTCTTTGCACTTATCATCCTTCCTATCTGCTGAGAAATCCCTCAGCCAAGAAACAGGTATGGGAAGACCTGCAGATTCTGCTGAAAGACATGGGCATCAATCCTGAAGACCTGAATCAAGAGAAAAACTGACCATGAGCGAAAAAGTATACCTGGGAGTGGATCTGGGAGCGGAGAGCGGTCGTGTGATAGCTGGTCGGTTTGACGGCACACGATTGCAGCTGGATGAACTGCACCGTTTCCCGAATGGCCCGGTCAATGTGGCCGGAAAACTGCGCTGGAATGTGATCGGTCTGTGGAAAGAAATCCTGAACGGACTGGGCATTGCCGCAGAACGTTATCGGGACGAGATTGTTTCGGTGGGAGTGGATACCTGGGGAGTGGATTATGTTCTGCTTTCCAAAACCGATGAGATGATCGGCCTGCCTTACAACTATCGCGACCCCAGAACCGAAGGCATGATGGCCCAGGCGTTTTCCCGGGTGCCTCAGGCAGAAATCTTTGCTCAGTCCGGCCTGCAGTTCATGGAAATCAATACGCTTTATCAACTGCTGGCCGCCAACCGGGATCATCCCCGGGAAATGGCACTGGCAGATAAGATCCTGCTGATGCCGGATTACTTTCACTGGCTGTTGTGCGGCAGCCGGGTTGTCGAGTTCACGAATGCGACGACTACGCAATGTTATCATCCCACCAATAACGACTGGGCATTTGACATGCTCCGCCGTCTCGAACTCCCGACGGATCTGTTTCCCGAAGTGGTTCCACCCGGAACAAGACTGGGCAATCTGCGGGAGTCGATTGTCTCGCAGACGGGGCTGAAGAAAATCAGTGTGGTAGCCCCACCCACGCACGATACGGCCAGTGCCGTGGTTGCGGTCCCCACCAGCTCGACTGGTCAGGCCAACTGGGCCTACATCAGTTCCGGAACATGGTCCCTGATTGGTGTGGAGGTGCAGCAGGCCATCCTGACCGAAGCGGCACTGCAGATGAATGTCACTAACGAAGGTGGTGTGGACGGGACGTATCGTCTGCTGAAAAACGTGATGGGACTCTGGCTCGTGCAGGGGGTGAAACGGTCTTACGATCGGCAGGGGAAGAATTACGACTACGCCGAACTGACCATGCTGGCCGAAAAAGCCGAGCCATTCCGCTCCCTGGTGGCTCCCAACGATCATCATTTTCTCCATCCGGAAGACATGTCCGTCGCACTGCAGGACTGGTGCCGACAGAGTTCCCAGCCGATTCCCGAATCCCCGGGTCAACTGGTGCGCTGTGCTCTGGAAAGTCTGGCGCTGAAGTATCGTCAGGTGCTGGAAGGACTCGAACAGCTGACCGGCGAGAAAATCGAAGTGATTCACATTGTGGGAGGTGGTTCCAACAGCGACCTGCTCAATCAGTTCACCGCAAATGCCTGCGGAGTTCCGGTCATTACCGGACCTGTCGAAGCGACCGTGATGGGAAATCTGCTGACTCAGGCCCGGACTTCAGGTGAAGTTGGCTCTCTTGCCGACATCCGCTCGATCGTGCGGGCTTCGACCGAATCCCGTCGTTTCGAGCCAAAAGACCAATCCCGCTGGCAGGCGGCTTATGAACAGTTCCTGTCTCTGGCTGAGTAAATCACCAGGTAATTGAACTGCTTTCTTGAAGCAACACATTGCACAAACACTCATCAGGAGATATCCTGAATCAAAGTTGGTTGAAATGATTCTCACTCAACCAGTCATGATGAATCCCTTCTTCGCACCCTAAATCTGTCAGTGTATCACGATGTCAATCAACTTCGTCTGTGATCAGTGTTCTAAAAAATACAAGGTTGGCGATGAATACGCTGGCCGGAAGATGCAGTGCAAAGAGTGTGGCGCCAAACTGCAGATTCCTGGCGGAAGCAGTTCACCAGCCAAAGTTGCCGCCAAGGCCTCCGCTTCTTCGAAACAGAGTGCCAAGTCCGGTTCTCAGCGAAAATCCAGACCTGCTCCAGACAGCGAACACGATTTTCTCTCCGCTCTCGATGCCGCAGCTGTCGATCCGGGAAGGCTCCTCGAACCAAAAGTGGACAAGAAGAAGCAGCGAGAGGAAGAGGAAAAAGCGGCCATTAAACAGGCGAATATGAAAGCCATGGCGGGTGGCTTTGTCACCATCCTGTTGCTGGTTGGCCTGGTGGCTTTAAAGCTCTATACAAAGTCTGACTTCTTCGAACGCCTGCTGGGAATGGACGGCACAGCCAGCTCGGCCCCCGCTGACAACTGGGAAGATGAAGGACCGGGTGAAGAGATGCCGATGGACGCAGAAACCAGTTCGGCAGACGAGCAACCGGTCAGTTCCGATACGGAAACATCCACCGAACCATAACCGGTCCTTCCGAACACGAGCTCGCATCTCACACCGCAACAGACATCAGGCCACACACCAGGCCGTGTCCCCGGTCTGCACTCAGATTCCGGGCCTATCAAAACCATCACTGGCAGGAAGCAACAGACAGATGACGGCAACCGCTCCCGAGCAGATCAAAGCCTGCGTGTTTGACATGGGAAAAGTGTTAATTCATTTCTGCCATGATCGAATGCTGCGGCAGATGGCCGTAGTCTGTGACTGTGAACCCGAGCAGTTGCGACAACTCCTGTTTGATTCCGGAGTTCTCCTGGAATACGAGCGGGGACTCCATACCGAAGAGCAGATCCACCAGCTCATCGAACAAACACTTGGCAAGTCGGTTGATCGAGCGGCCCTCGAATTTGCCTCGGCTGATATCTTTGATCAGTTTGATGAAATGCTGCCAGTCATCGAATCCCTCAAGAATCAGCAGATGCCACTCGTTTTGCTGTCCAACACGAGCCGGGTCCATTTCGAGTCGATTCGCGACCGCTTTCCGATTCTCACTTTGTTTGACCACTATGTGCTTTCCTATGAAGTACGGACCCTGAAACCGGATCCCGGGATTTACGAACACGCCGTTTCCCTGGCTGGCCAGCCTGCCCCCAACTGCTTTTTTACTGATGACATTGCCGTAAATGTGGAGGGCGCCCGTCACGTGGGACTCCAGGCCGTTCAATTTAAAAACCCGTCTCAGCTGATAAATGAACTCCGCTCCCGCGGCGTGATGGTGTAAATCAAGCGAAAAACCGCTGACAGGGGCTGTGTGTTCTTTGCTTGACAGACCTGTTAAGTTACACATGCCGGTTTTCACGGGCCGCAGCAAGCTGATCGCCGTGATGGCATCAAACCGCTCGGGCAGGTGTTTGCTCAGGACTTCTCACGGATGAGTCGATTTCCCTCGCCCGGTACCCATTGCGAAGAGGTGATCTGAAAAACACCCTCACCGTTGCAGGTGGGACCTGTTCACGTTCACGCAACGGCTAACCTGCCGTTTACTTATATCGAATGCAGCCCATCATGATTCGTCTGGTTCTGGTGATTCTGTTTCTGTTCATTGCCGGCAGCAGACCGCTGTCCGCGCAGCCAGAACCTCCAGCTGAAACCAGTTCCCCCTCCACGAGTCTGCAGATCCGTGATGATTTGCCCTCGATTCCACTGGAGCTGACAACTGCTCAGCGACGACAACGCATGTGGCTGTTGTTCTCTTACAGTGCGGCCATCATTCTGGCCTCCATGCTGGGCGGTTATTTGCCTCTGGCTGTGCGACTCACCCATACGCGAATGCAGATGCTGATGAGCTTTGTGGGGGGGCTGATGCTGGGCGTGGCTCTGTTTCATCAACTGCTGCACGCCGTCCGGGATACCCCTGATGCCAGCCTGCACACCATCATGTCCGGTGTGGGTCTGGGGATTCTGGTAATGTTTCTGCTGCTCAGAACGTTCCATTTCCATCAGCACGATGTTTCCTGCGATTCGGTTGTGGCCGACCGGGCGGATCTGGACATTGCCTGCCACTGGGGGCACCCAGAGCATGCCCACGACCATGATCACGACCACGACCATCACGGACTGGTCTCGCTGCCAATTGCCCATCCCGACCAGCAGTCCATCCAGAAGATGCAGTATTCCTGGGTCGGGATCGCCCTGGGACTCGGTTTCCATACGATTCTGGATGGAGCAGCCCTGGCTGCCAGCTGTCTGCGGATTCCGGAATCAGGAGCTGATGGAGTCATCTGGGGCCTGGCAACCTTCCTGGCCATCCTGCTCCACAAGCCACTCGATGCGATCTCAATTACTACGGTCATGTCCAGCCAGGGCTGGAGTCTGAAAAAGTGCGCCTGGGTCAACGTCTCGTTTGCCCTGATGTGCCCATTGGGAGCCCTCCTGGCCTGGTGGGGAATTGTCAGCGGGCACAGCCACGCATTACTGGTCAGTTATCTGCTGGCGTTTTCAGCGGGTGTCTTCCTCTGCATTGCCTTGAGTGATCTGCTGCCGGAAATGCAGTTCCACCACCATAATCAGTGGGCCCTGACCATTACCCTGCTCTCCGGACTGGCCCTGGCCTGGATTCTGATGCTGCTGGATCCCTCACACCCCTGGTCGAGTTGAGTCACCGGCAGGAAATCCGGCTCAAACCGCCTTGAATTGCAGGCCCTATCCGATCTCAGTAGAGTAACCGGATACATTGATTAAATCATGGGAAAATCGACTGCTGGAAAAGGACACCGCCAGCCGGCGGGCCTGCGTTGCGGCGGACCGGCATTTCCATAAGTTTATATCTTTATTGATGTTGTGCCTCACACCCGTTTGTTTTCATTCAGTCAGAAAAACAGATGCCCCGACTTACCCAAGCTGACTTGGCGAATCTGAATCACAATTTCGAAGAACGGACTCCCCAGGAATTGATCCAATGGGCCGCAGTCACGTTTGATCAGCGTGTGGCCGCTCTCTCGGCCATGCAGCAGTCTGGAAATGTGATCGCTCACATGATCTCTCAACTGGGGTTGAAGATCCCGATCCTGTTTGTGGATACGGGAGTGATGTTCCAGGAAACACTCGATACGCGGGATCGACTGGCACGGGATTACAACCTCGAAATCCGTACTCTGCAGCCAGCCAAAACGATGGAAGAGCAGACCGCAGAGCATGGCGTCCTCTACCTCTCCCCGGATGGCCAGGAAAAGTGCTGCCACATGCGGAAAGTCGAACCGCTGCAGAGGATCGCCGGCCAGTACAGCGGTATCGTGAGCAGCCTGCGTCGCTCCGATGGCGGACGAAGGGCTCATAATCCCATTCTGACCATTGATGTCGAAATGAATGCACTGCGGATTAACCCACTGGCCAACTTCTCTGATGAGCAGATGACCGAGTACATCGAAACCAATCGGGTGATTACCAATCCTCTGCACGCTCAAGGTTACGCAACAATTGGCTGCAACCGCTGCACTACACCGGTCATGCCGGGAGAACCAAAACGCGCGGGACGCTGGAGACATCTCGGTCCCTGGTCCATGTATTGCGGCATCAACCCGACCGACATGAATGACCCCACGCACAACTATATTGAACTGACGCAGGAAGAAATCGATCGAATCATGGGAATCGAAAACGACTTCATGATCTGATCTGGCATGCCCTCTTTTCCATCTCCCGGAAGGAATTCTGGAAAAGAGCGTCACTCAGCGGGAGTCTGCATGCGGCTCAGAACTTGCTTTGCCAATCTTTAACACGACACAGGAAATCATGAGCAAAAACTATCGCAAAGATGTCGACCAGGCCACTGCTGATCTGGACTTTGACAAGAAAAAGTATCAGGTCGTATTCGACACCACACTCGGCAAAATCACCCTGGACATGTGGGCTGATGTCGCTCCTGAACATTGTCGAAATATCATCGGTTTGACCAAAGTCGGTTTCTACAACGGCATTATCGCTCACCGGGTCATTCCTGATTTCGTGGTTCAGATTGGCTGCCCGCACGGCACAGGAACGGGCGGACCGGGATACACCATCAAACAGGAATTCAACAGCAAGCCGCACGAAGCCGGCGTACTTTCCATGGCCCGTACGAATGACCCGAACTCTGCCGGTTCGCAGTTCTTCATCTGCCTGGGTCGTGTGCCGCACCTGGATAATCAATACACAGTGTTCGGAAAAACGGCTGATCAGGATTCGCTGGATGTGGTTTTGAAAATCGGTGGCGTCAAAACAGATGCCCGCGACAAACCCCTGCAGGAAGTCAAAATTAACGACAGCCGAGTGATTGAACAGGATAAATAAACCGCAGCCAGCCCGGCTCCTCAAGAGCCGGGCCTGATCCTGGCTGGCTTAAGGACACCTCACGTGAGCACATCTGATTCGTCAGGTCTTTCCACTGACTCCCCGACCAGCACTCCACCGGGGTTGATCGGAAAGATCGGTCTGATTGTCCTGCTCCTGCTGATCATACCCGCCCTGTCTTTCGTCTGGATTCAG
>JAGQQT010000226.1 GCA_020426065.1 Planctomycetaceae bacterium
TCGCGGGAAGCGTTAAGGCTGGCTTACCTGCAGCATCGCGAATTTGCCACGAAACTGAAGGGCGTGCAGAAGCAGCGAACAGTTGGGGATCTGTTCTCCCAGAAAACCGGCGGGGAATCGATTGTTGACAACATGACTCTCGACCTGCTGGTTGCATCAGGGGGGGTTCTTTCACATGCTCCCCGCATGGAACAGACAGTCGCGATGCTGATCGCTGCCTTTGAACCGGAAGGTTTCACCCGGCTGGCCAAGGACAGCATCTTCATGATGCCTCATCTGGGTGTGCTGGCCTCCGTTCATCAGGAGGCAGCACTCGAAGTCTTTAAAAGGGACTGCCTGATCCCGCTCGGCATCTGCATTGCTCCAGCAGGTTTGTGTCCCCCGGGTCAGCAGGTCTGCGACTACGAGATACGCGGAGACATTTCTGCAAAAGGAACGCTGCTGTTTGGTGAACTAAAACGGATTCCACTCTCAGCCACACAAAACGCAGAGGTCAAAATCATTCCCGCTCGACAGTTTGATGTCGGCGCAGGTCCAGGCAAACCGGTGACCCGCAAAATCAGCGGTGGATCAGTTGGCATCATTCTGGATGCCAGGGGGCGACCATTACTTGTCGGCACAACTGGATATTCCCGTCAGGACGTACAAAACTGGGTTGAACAACTCGACCTCTATCCAGGCTCATGATTTTTCCACGATATTGAATTCAGAATTCGGAAATCCCTGACGATGTCTCAGGCTTACACACCAGGATTAAAAGTCACCGGAAGAACAACGCTCCGGGTACGTCGTGTCCTGTCGATTGCCGGACGAGTCACGGCCCGGAAAGGGGAGCAGGTTCGAGCGGAAGATGTGGTGGCGGAAACCGAAATCCCAGGTAACATTTTCCCCATCAACCTGGCCAACTCGCTTTCGGTATCTCCGGCAGATGTCCCTGCGGCTTTGACAGTTCCCGTCGGAGAAAAAGTAGAAGCCGGGGATGTGATTGCCATTTCAAAGGGATTCTTCGGCTGGTTTCGAAAAGAGTATCGCTCCAAAGTGACCGGAACGATTGAGAGTGCCTCCAAAATTACAGGCCAGGTGATTCTTCGTGGCGAACCCATTCCGGTTCAGGTGAAGGCCTTTGTTGCGGGAGAAGTTGTCGAAGTTGTTCCGGAATATGGAGTGCTGATCGAATCACAGGTCTCACTCATTCAGGGGATTTTCGGTATTGGGGGAGAGGCCTACGGCCCGATTCGCATCGCCAGCCATGACGTCCACGCTCCACTGACTGCGGACCACCTTCAGGATGACATGCAGGGACAGATTGTGGTTGGCGGTGCCCGCATGACCGCAGAAGCGATTCAGAAAGCGATTGAACTCAAAGTGGCGGCAGTGGTTTCCGGAGGAATTGATGATCAGGATCTGCGGGACATTCTCGGCTATGACCTGGGAGTGGCGATCACCGGGACCGAAAAAATTGGCACCACACTCATGATCACCGAAGGTTTCGGGGATATCGCGATGGCTCAGCGGACACATGATCTGTTCAGTCAGCGTGAAGGTCTGCAGGCTGCGGTCAATGGAGCCACGCAGATACGGGCAGGCGTGATGCGGCCCGAAGTCGTGATTCCTCTGGAGGATCATCATCAGGACATCAATGAAGTGGTTGAAGGAGGAGCGGTTGCGGCTGTACTGGAACCAGGAGTGATGGTCCGGCTAATTCGTGATCCCTACTTCGGAAAAATCGGCAAGGTGATTGACCTGCCCCACGAACCGCAAATGCTCGAATCCGGCTCCAAAGCCCGGGTCCTGACGGTCGCCTGCAATTCCGAGGAACAGTTTGTTGTCCCCCGAGCCAATGTCGAAATCATCGCGGAGTGACCAGCCCATGACAAAACAGAGGTTGATGATTTGCAGAACTCCACTGCTGTGGGGAAGCATGCTGCTGGCTTCTGCGTTCCAAGCACAACTTGGTCTCGCCGCAGAAACTCCGCCCGTAATGCCAGCCTCTATCGAACTAAAAGCGGCTGATCATCCCTGGGACAACGGAGACTCCATTGATGTCACTCTATCGGGCTTCGATCCAGAATGGTTGAAAAAACTGATGGAGGGTGAGATTTCCGGAGTAATCTCACTGGGAATCTCTGAAGAGCAGAATGGACTGTTTCCGGTCATCGCATCGGTCCCCCCTAATGATGGCACCTGGAGTGTTTCGGAGGACTCCAAGTCACTGGAGATGAATCTCTCTGGATTGAAGCGGGATGAAAAGTATTTTCTCAGAGCGTTCTGGACTGTGCCGGACGCTGAACCCCAACTGATGGCATCTATAACAGAGTCCATCAGCCCGGAACGTCAATGGTTTATTGGTGATAAGTTTGAACTGCTGTTTGTGGGCCTGGTGATCTGCGGATCGGTCGTACTCTTTATTGAAATTGCCCGCCGCGGCAAACCACTGAAGGTCCGCAAAATTGCCGGACTCGAAGCGGTTGATGAAGCAGTCGGCCGGGCGACAGAAATGGGTCGGACAATCCTGTTTATTCCCGGCATTCAGGACATGAACGACATTCAGACGATTGCCGGTTTGAACATTCTTTCTCAGGTAGCACAAACCGCTGCCGAGTACGAAGCAGATGTAGAAGTGCCGACCGACCGTTCCCTCGTCATGACCGCCGCTCGTGAAACGCTGCAGAATGCCTATCTCTCGGCTGGCAAACCGGATGCCTACAATCCGGACCTGGCATATTATGTCACCGATGAGCAGTTTGGTTTCGTCGCCTACGTTTCCGGACATATGGTGAGAGAGAAGCCAGCGGCCTGTTTCTACCTGGGAGCGTTCTATGCGGAATCTCTCATTCTGGCAGAGACGGGCAATTCCATTGGCGCTATTCAGGTCGCGGGAACGGCGGAACCTTCACAGCTCCCCTTCTTCGTTGCTGCCTGCGATTACACATTGATTGGCGAAGAATTGTTTGCTGCTTCCGCCTATCTTTCCGGCTCTCCCGAAGAAATGGGTAGCCTTAAAGGGCAGGATGCCGGAAAGATTCTGGTGGGAGCGGGCGTACTTGCCGGATGCCTGGCCGAGACGATGGCCTGGAGTTTCATGGCTTCCCTGGGAGTGCTCACCGCCGTGATTGGAATTCCAGCAGTGACCTACCACCTGTTGAAAGCGAAACGCCCGGAAGCTGTCACCTGAAGAAAACTTTTCCAGACAATCCTCAGCAACAACAGAAACAGACATTCCCTTCTCGGAGACAGTTGAGTGAAACAGTTGATTCCCCTTCTGATCGCGGCAACGTGCGGGATCGTGCTGATCATCACCGCATTTATTCCAGCGACGGTCACCTGGGGGGAAGTTGCAGCCGTCTGGTTCGACATTCTGGCAGCAATCGCCTTCGTACTGGGAGGAGCAAACCTGCTCAAGATTCACCTGCAGCGAATCTCAGAGCAGGAGGAAGGCTGGGCTTATTCCGGGATCACGGTCGTCACATTTCTCCTGACGCTGATCGTAGGACTGCTGAAATGGAATGTTCCTCCCAACCTCGATCAGGAATTTCTGGGTGAGACATTCGTTCGCGTTCCGGTCGAACAGATCCCGGAATCCATGCATTATTCCGTTCCGGTCGACCTGCCTGCCGAACTGGTTCATCATCATCTGCCGCTCTCCAGTCACAGACAGTTTTCTGTAGAAATCAATGAAAGTGGCGAACGGATCACCTCCATTGGCTTTATCGGCTGGATGACTGCCAACCAGAAACGGGAGTTGACCCAGCATCATCAGCGACTGGACTGGCAATGTGCCATCGATCAACTGGCTGAGACTGCCTCTCCTCCACCGGAGTTGAATGGCGTGGTCCGCTACGTCCCCAATCATCGTTCTCTGTCCGTAGACGGACCACTGGCCCTTGAGGGAGAAACACTGCTTCGCAGCCAGAGTGAGACTGCTGACTGGCAGAAATCCATCGACCAGTTGGCCGAAAAATCTCGCCGCATCACACAAATCCCGGCAGCTGATCTGCCCGAGGGATTTGAAATCCCGGAATCCATCCTGGATCGGGTTTCACTCGGCACGGAAACCATCGACATCAGCGGACCGATCAGCCAGTCTCTGAAAGAAGAGCTGATTGACGTTTTCCCACGGTCTCGTCCTATGACTTCCGAGCAGATTGACGAGTTTATCCAGCAGCTGGCAAAACTTCCTGGAGGACTGACAGAACCCCAGACGGCCTTTGTCCGGAACTCTCTGGAAGGGGCTTGGACCGCCGATCAACTCATTGTCGTGCTGAATGAGGCGGATACTCCTCAACCGGGCAAGAAAAGTTACTGCGATCTGCTGGCCGAACAGCTGGCGGGCGGCACGGTTCTGCTGGAAACGATTCCTCCCAGCGGAAATGCAACTCCCCTGAATGAAGAGCAGATTGCCGCTCTCAAGTCTGTCCTGTTTGATCCTGCCCGCTCGCTGCATGAGATTTCGGCGGCGCTGTCGACAGCCGGTCACTTCTCACAGGCACAGCAGTCAGCCCTGGATGAATTCCTGGGCAAACAGCCGACCATCGGAACCAGAAATCGACAACTGGTTGTCGGACTATTGTCGGGTGATCAGCAGCTTTCACCTGAGCAGCTCGATTTCCTGCTGGCAAGTTACCGGGAAGAACATAACTGGCGGGAACGGGTGCATGCAGCCATGCTTGCTGCTCATGTAACGAAATATCCCTGGTCCGGTGAGTATGTGGCGGTTGGTTCTCCCTTCTGGTGGTCCTACGAATACGCCTTCACACCTTTAACGGCCACCATGTTTTCCCTGCTGGCATTTTTCGTTGCTTCAGCGGCCTTTCGCGCCTTCCGGGCCAAGAATCTGGATGCTTTCCTGCTCTTGGGAACCGCTTTCATCATTCTGCTGGGACGCACCTCTGCAGCGGTCATTCTAACGGCCGGTCTGCCAGACAGCCTGGCTTTTCTGCGGATTGAAAACATCACCATGTTCATCATGTCAGTCATCAATACCGCCGGAAATCGAGCGATCATGATCGGGATTTCACTGGGAATCGTTTCCACATCCCTCAAGGTTCTGCTGGGTGTTGATCGTTCCTATCTCGGCTCCGGCGACGACTGATTGAACTTTACTCACATATAGACTGCGGATTCTCATCATGTCGGATTCATCCCCTGCTCCAACGATTGTCGACAGGCTGGCTGGCCTGGATCGTCGCTGGATTTTCCTGCTGATGCTGCTGGCGGTCGCCATTCCGATTCTGCTGGAGCTCAAGTTTCCGGAAACGCCTTCCCAGCAGGCGATCAACGTCTTCAATGAAATTGATTCCTTGCCTCCAGGCTCCAAAGTGCTCCTTTCCCTCGATTTTGATCCCAGCACGGAAGGGGAACTTCGCCCGATGGCCAGTTCCTTTGCCCTGCACTGTGCAAAAAAGGATCTCAAAATCTATTTCATGACCCTCTTCCCGGGCGGCCCGCCGATGGTTCAACAGACCATCGAACAGGTCATCAACGCTGATTTCCCGGATATGGTCTATGGCAAAGATTATGTCGACCTGGGCTTCAAGCCTGGCTATGAAGGGGTCATCAAAGTCATCATTACCAACCTGCGGGAGCTCTACACCACCGATGCCCGGGGCACTAACATCAACCAGATTCCCATGTGCCAGGACATTGAAAGTGTTCAGGACATGGACCTGATCATCGATGTCAGTGCCGGATACCCTGGCTGCAAGGAGTGGGTTCAATACGCTCGCACTCCCTATCCGGATCGTGTGAAGCTGGTTGCTGGCGTGACTGGAGTCCAGGCTCCCTACCTTTACCCTTATGTCCCCGGACAGATCATCGGCCTGCTGGGTGCCATCAAGGGAGCGGCCGAATATGAGAAGCTGGTTGTCGACAAATATATCGAAGGGGAACCGCGTGCGGTGTATCAGGAAGGGGTCCGCCGGATGGGGCCGCAACTGATTGCTCACCTGCTGATGGTATTCCTGATTGTCGCCGGCAACGTCTTGATGTTTCTGCAAAGCAGACAATAACCAATCCCGGGATCATTCTCCTTACAATATCGTTTGAGTACTTGAGGCCATCATGACGGAACGGATCACCTGGTCAGTTTTGATCGTCCTGTTTGTGTTGTTTGCCATCCTGCAGACAAAATACGACCCCCAGCAGCAGGCTGGACGGGTTTATGTAAAACAGGTGGATGGGGCCTGGGTCAATGCGGATGAAATTGATCGTCTGGCAGGGATCGCTTCGGTCAGTCCGGATCGCTCGATCGGACTGTGGTGTGCCGGTTTTTTCACCCTGTTCATTTTCTCCTTCATGTATCGCGACAATGCGTTCTATAAATTCGCAGAAGCCTGCGTCGTGGGTGTTTCCGCTGCCTATTACATGGTGGTTGGCTGGTGGTCGACTCTGGTCCCGAACCTGTTTGCCAAACTGTTTCCCGGCATGGTCCAGCAATGGGCGATGCCCGGCCTGACTCCCGAACTGGAACCGACCGCCCTGGTCTATCTTGTTCCACTCATCCTGGGAATCATGCTGCTGCTGCGACTGATCCCCCGCATGAGCTGGATCTCACTCTGGCCGCTGGCATTCATCATTGGCATGACAGCCGGACTGAGAATGGTCGGCTTCCTCGAAGCAGATTTTCTCAGCCAGATCAAAAACAGCTTCCTGCCTCTGCTGGTGTTCTCGGAGGAGACCGGAGCATTTCAGCCCTGGCAGTCATTCCAGAATACGTTCATGATCTGCTGTATTCTGTCCTGCCTG
>JAGQQT010000227.1 GCA_020426065.1 Planctomycetaceae bacterium
GACTTCCCAGTCAAACTGCGTAAAAGCCGGTGTGTTTCCTGCACCTGGCAGACCGGATTTGGAGATGGCATCGGGCTGATATCCGGCCAGAACCTCCTGCAGATCTTTCGTGCGTATCGGTTTGGAAACATAGGCGTCCATTCCGGCCGCCAGGCATCGCTCCCGGTCTCCTTTGAGAGCATGAGCGGTCATGGCGACGATCGGCATCGGATTGCGATCCAGATGAGGATAGGCTCCCCCTGCCTGACGTTCCCGGATCAGTTTGGTAGCGGTCAGTCCGTCCATTTCCGGCATCTGGACATCCATCAGGATGACATCAAACTTTTCCAGCTCCAGCAGCCGGATGGCCTCTCGGCCATTGCAGGCGATTTCTACCTGGTGGCCCCACTTCTCCAGTAATCCCCGGGCCAGGACCTGGTTGGCATACGCATCTTCTGCGACCAGGATTTTCAGGCCAGCACGAATGGGAATGTCATGATCCGATGCGGGACGGGTGATCGTGCGGGGCTCAATCCCGTAGGCCCGAATCATCGCATCGATCAGTTCGGACTGCTTGACGGGCTTGAGCAGGTGAGCGGAAACATTCAGCTCCGCACACCGAACCACATCTCCGGGACGATCTCCCGAGGTCAGCACGATGATTTTGGGCTGGGTCAGATCGGCAGACTCCCGGATCCTTTCGATCAGCATGAACCCGTCCACGTCGGGCATGTTGACATCGGTCAGCACCAGTTGGAACGGCCGGTTTGTTTTCTGAGCATCGACAATCATCCAGAATGCCTCCGCTGCGCTGGAAGCTATGGATGGTTTCATGCCCCGCAGTCGTAACATTTCATCCACAATCTGCCGATTGGTGGTGTTGTCATCCACGATCAGCACGGGCAGATCAAGCATCTGTTCGGGAGCGGTGAAAGGTCGCTTCGGGTCCAGGTCATCGGATGTATGGAACTCAACGGTGAAGGTAAAAGTACTTCCGCGGTTCACCTCACTTTTGACCGATATGGTTCCCCCCATCATCTGGACCAGGCGGGAGGTAATGGCCAGCCCCAGCCCCGTTCCACCAAAGCGACGCGTGGTGGAACTGTCCGCCTGCTCGAAGGCTTCGAAGATCAGCTTCTGTTTGTCCTTCGAAATACCAATTCCGGTATCACGGACGACGAATGTGACCAGGACGGTTTCGTCCTGATCTTCCGCGGAGACGTCCACAACCACTTCACCCACTTCGGTGAACTTGATGGCATTGCCAACCAGGTTGACCAGAATCTGGCGTAATCGTCCGGCGTCACCTTCCACGCAACGGGGGACATCCGGGGCAATATGAAAGGCCAGCTCCAGATGGCGGCGATGAGCCCGGACCGCGATCGATTTCATGGTATCGCCAATGGTCTCGTGCAGATCGAACGGGTGCTGGTCGATCGTGAATTTGCCGGCTTCGATTTTGGAGAAATCAAGGATATCGTTGATCAGTTCCAGCAGCACCTCACCAGATTCCCGCACCATCCGCAGGTATTCCCGCTGGGTTTCGTTGAGTGGAGTATCTTCCAGCAGTTCGGCCATGCCGATCACGGCGTTCATGGGGGTGCGGATTTCGTGGCTCATGTTGGCCAGAAAATCACTCTTGGCGCGATTGGCCTGATCTGCCAGATCGCGGGCCTTGGTCATTTCCAGTTGAGCGCGTTTGATGCTCGTGATGTCCCGTCCGATTCCGACCAGGCCAACCACATTTCCGTGTGAATTCCGAATCGGAACCTTAGTGGTCAGGAAGTACGTGATGTTGCCGTGGCTGTCTTCATTAACCTCTTCGCGGGCGATCAGTTTGTCGCCGCTTTTCATCACACGCTGATCATCTTCCTCGAAACTGGCTGCCAGTTCGGGCGGAGAGAAATCGTAATCGGTTTTTCCGACCAGCTCTTCCGGATGGGCCATGCCGTAGTAGTCGGCCAGGGCCTGATTCCCTTTCATGAATTTTCCCTGCCGATCCTTGAAGAAGATCAGATCGGGCAGGCCGTTCATCAGGGCATCGGACAGATGCTGCTCCCGTTCGAGTGTTTTTTCCGCCGTCACCAGGTCGGTAATATCGCGGGAGATTCCAAACGTGCCAATGATTTCGCCGCTGGTGGACCGCAAAGGCATCTTGGTGGTTGAGCACCAGGTATCACTGCGATCCGGCCAGGTTTCCCGCTCAACCTGCGCGACGACTGGTTGTCCGGTGGCCATGATCTGCTGCTCATCAGCCAGGGCCTGTTCTGCATGTTCGGTGGTGAAAAAATCACGGTCCGTTTTGCCGACCGCATCTTCTGGTGATTTCAGGCCGAACTTCTCAGCCATGCTTTTGTTGATTCGCAGGAACCGGGAGTCCCGGTCCTTGAAGTAAATGGAATCAGGAATATTGCTGAGTAACGCATGCAGGAGGCTCAGTTCCCGAGCGGCTTTGTCTTCCGCCTGATGCAGACTGGTGGCATCCCAGCAGATCAGTTGCGTGCCGATAGTCCGACCATCGCGTGTGCAGATGGGGGTCCGGATTCGTTCGATGTGCCGCCGCTGACCTTTCCTGTCTACCACAATTTGGCAGTCCTGCAGGACGGTACCGGTCGAGATGACATGTTTGTCGTTCGCTTCACACTCTCTGGCGAAGTCCGTGTCATAGAGTTCCCGATCCGTTTTGCCCACGATCTGTTCGGCAGTCAGGTTTCGCAGATCCAGATAATTCTGATTCGCATAGATTCGTCGCCCGTTCAGGTCTTTCAGCAGCAGGCTGACCGGGAGTTGCTCAAAAATCGACTGATAAAGACAGACCGCACTCAGATCATCCTCCACCACCTGGCGGCAGATCGTAGTGACGCACAGGCGAGTTTTCGGATCTCCCCCGGCAGGAATGGTGACCTGCTCGGTCACCCACAGTACTTCGCCCTGGGGAGCGAGCATACGAAAGGAGCAGGTGCTTTCCGGTTGCTGTCGATGGGTCTGCACTCGCGGCCAGTCATCGGGATGAATGAGCTGTTTCCAGACCTCGGGGTCGTCTGCGAGCAGGTCAATCTGATTCCCCCAGATCGATTTCCCGGTTACGTTTGAGCGGAGCAACCGTCCCTGATCGGTTTCAATCATCCAGAGAATCAGATCCGGATGAGACAGTTGATCAAAAAGTTCCAGGGAAAGCAGGCTGGACAAGACCAGGCTCCGGCAATCAACAGGGATAGGATGGACTCGGAATCTCCGGATGAAATTCCGGATTCACGAGAACCTGCCAGGAATGGCAAGAATTGTAACACAGCAGTTTATCAGGAAGATGGTTGGAGTTCATCGGAAAAAAAGGTATTTCTGGAACATCACGAACCTTTCAGTTCTCTGCGGGAAAGTATTTGACGCCGAACTGCAGGAGAGATATAAGCAGAGGGACATCCCTTCTGGCGGCATGGCATCTGAGGTGCAGCATGGCTTCAATTCTGGTAGTAGATGATTCACTGTTCGACCTGAAACGGGCCGCTCATCTGCTGCAGAAGAAGATTCCGGAGTCAACCATCTTCACAGCAGAAGATGGCCAGGCGGCGATCGAAAAGATCGAACAGGCCCGCCCGCAGGTGGTTGTCACCGACCTGCAGATGCCCCGTATGAACGGGCTGGATCTGGTTGTGGAAACCCGCAACCGATTCCCGAATATCCCGGTCATACTGATGACGGCTGCCGGCAGCGAAAAAATTGCTGCGGAAGCACTGATGAAGGGAGCGGCCAGCTATGTCCCGAAACGGGAACTGAGTGTCGACCTCGTTCCGATTGTTGTCCGGCTGCTGGGTCGGGCCAGAGAAAAAAGTCAGCAACTGGCCCTGCTGAACAGTCTGCAGGAAGCCCGGTTCGCCTTTCCGAATGACCGTCGGCTGTTGACTTCATTCGTCCAGTCATTACGAGAGTCGATTGAATCCCGTCAGATTTTCCAGGAAAACGACTGCTTCCGCATCACGACGGCTGTTGATGAGGCAATTTCCAATGCCTATTTTCATGGGAACCTGGAAGTCAGCTCTCGGTTACGCGAAGAAGATATCGGAGCGTTCGAAAATCTGGCCGAGGAGCGTCGGCGGGAACCTCCTTATTGTGACCGCAGAATTCATGTCCATATTCTGTTTGACGAAGGATTGACCATTACGATCCGAGATGAGGGCCCCGGATTTGACCCGGTCTCACTCCCCGATCCCTTTTCCGATGGCTTTGCCGAGCGTCCGTGCGGAAGAGGAGTTTTGCTGATGCGTTCGTTTATGGATGAAGTCGAATTCAACGAGCAGGGGAATGAGGTTACAATGGTGAAACGCATTGAAGCACTAACGAGTACGCCATCATGAATTCTTCACAGCATTTTAAACTTTCCCGCTCTGGTAATACGGTTGTTGTGCAGTTTGAACCCTGCCCCAGTTTTGATCCACTCGATCATCAGCAGGAAATCCAGCAGCAGCTCTCCGCCTCCGATTATGCCGACTGCCCCAACATCGTGGTCGACTGCCAGGCGATCCAGTACGCCAATTCGATGTTTCTGGAATCTCTGCTGCAGATTTCCTCGATCGCCAAACAGCGGGAAGGAAAATTCAGCCTGTCCGGAGTGGGCAGTTTCCTGAAGGACCTGATTCACATCACCCGGCTTGATCAACGCTGGCCCATGTTTGACTCGGTCGATCAGGCGATTCAGTCGTTCTGAAATGAGTTCCCGCTCAGGCAGAATCTTCTTTCTTCCAGTTCACATCCCGCACCCAGGGCCGCGCTGAGGCTGTTTGGTATGCTTTGCTTTTTTTCGGAAACCTGCCGATGTCTGTCTGCCGTTCTGTTCTTGTCACGCTCACGATGCTCTTGCTGATCGGCGTCAGTTCACAGACCGTTTCTGCTCAAAACCCACGTGGATACCTGCTGACGATTCAGCCGCACTGGAATGAGGCCGGGGATCAGTTCTGGTACCAGAATGATCTGCCAGACCGGAAGCGGCGTTATGTTCTGGTTGATGCCAGCCAGGGAAAAAGAATCGTTCTACTGGACAGTGATCAATACACCCGGTTACTGAAATCACTTCCGGAAACTGTCCAGCAAAAGTATGACCGCCTGCCCAGCGATGCAGTCTATGATTTTGCCTCCGCAAAACTGCTGCTCAAACTGGGAGAGGCAATTTATGGTTATGTTCCGGGCGCAGACCAGTTGAACAAACTGGGTGATCAGGATGTGCCGCAGCAGTTTGCCAGTGGGCGCGTGGCTGATGATGCTTACAGCGACTATCAGGGGGAATCCACGGAAATCGAAATCGTCAACGAAAGTGGAGTGAAGCTTGATCTGTTCTGGATCGATGCCCAGCGACGCTCCCAGGGTTATGGTTCGGTTGAAGCAGGGCAATCCCGGTCTCAGCATACTTATGCCGGTCACGTCTGGGAGCTCCTTGGACCGGACAGACAATACTATGGACGCTATCGAGGCTCTGCCGACAGGCTGGTCATTCGAATCACAGAACCGGTGGAGCGCGAACGGTCCCGCCCGGAACCGCGCCCGAGAAAGGAAACCCGCTCGGGGCCAGGAGCATTTCTGCAGGCAGGAAATATTTTTCATCGGGAAAATCCTCCACGGCAACTGACCACGGATGGCACCGCCGAGCATCCTTATCATTCACTGTTCTGGTCTCCCGATGAGGAGACAGTGATTGCGGCGAAAACCTGGCCCGTTGAGATCCAGCCGGTTCATCTTGTGGAATCTTCTCCCGAGAAAGGGGGCCGGGCCGTTCTGCATTCCCATGATTATGTTCTGCCTGGCGACCCGCTTCCCCGTTTCGATTTCTATCGCATTGATCTGGCCAGCGGTGCAGCAGAGGCGCTGGCCTTGCCCGAGATTGACTTTGGTGATCCCCGCGGCTTCTGGCTGGACGAGAATACATTCTGCATCGAGAAGATTGATCGCGGGCATCCACGTTATCGACTGCTGGCTTATGACCGGAACAGCAATGAGATCCACTCTCTGATTGACGAATCGACCGAGACGTTTCTCTGGACCACTCACGGGCCAAACATTCCCCTGCTAACCCGCCTCAAAAATACTGCCGAACTCATTTACGCCTCGGAGCAATCCGGCACGCGTCAACTCTATCTGGTTCAGCCGCAGGCGGAATCGGTTTTGACCCCTATCACATCCGGGTCTTTTGTCGTGCGTGAGATTGTGAAGATCGATGAGGAGGCGCGGGAGTTGATCTTTGCGGCCAGTGGTCAGAATCCCGGTGAGGATCCTTATCATCTGCACTATTACCGCATCCGGTTTGATGGCTCGGAGTTGACTTCGCTCACCGCAGGGAATGGGACCCATTCGGTTCAGTTTTCACCGGACGGCTCTTATCTGATCGATACCTGGAGCCGGGTTGATTTTCCGCCGCAGCATGTCCTGCGAGATGCCCGCACCGGAAAACAGATTTGTGAACTGGAGCAGGCGGATGTCAGTCAGTTGACTGCTGCCGGGCAGATGCCGCCGCGAATCTTTTCCGCTCCCGGTCGGGATGGAACGACCGAGATCTGGGGCTTTGTCTGTTTTCCGAAAGATTACGATCCCGAAAAGTCGTACCCGGTCATTGAAGACATTTATGCCGGACCGCATGGAGCCCATGTGCCCAAGAATTACCGCTCTGCTCCCTGGTACCCGGAAGAAACGGCGGCTGGATTCTTTGTGGTGAAGATTGATGGCATGGGGACCGCACATCGTTCTAAAGCCTTTCACGATGTCTGCTGGCACAAT
>JAGQQT010000228.1 GCA_020426065.1 Planctomycetaceae bacterium
TGCTGATTCCGGCGATTCTGCCCGGCAGACCGGCAGGATTGGTTGTCTGTTCAGCAGATTCTTCTAGGCTATCTGGAAGGAAACCGGGTGATATGTGGCACGCTCAGGAGCGAAGCGGATGGGCTGGCACAGAAGGGTAGCCCGGAAGAATTCCGGGCGGACGAAGTCCGTCAAAGGCTGCCAGTAAGACGTTCCTTATCAATACCGTTATCCGATCTCCAGAGTGGAACGAAATGATTCAGAACAAGGCGGATCTGTCGCGTGTACCGCAGCCTGAAACGGCTGCGCCGCCCGGAATTCTTCCGGGCCACCCTTCAGGAATTACATTTCCAATTCAATTTGTGTAGATCCCAATGCCCGTTCTGATTGAACAGAGGATGGAATGACTGATCAGGAGGAGATTGCCCGGCAGACCCTGCAGAAATACTGGGGGTATGGAGCATTTCGCCCGCTGCAGTGGGAGGCGATTCAGGAAGTGCTGGAGCGGCGGGATTCACTGGTGGTATTGCCGACTGGTGGGGGAAAATCACTCTGCTACCAGGTTCCCGCCACGATGCGGGAAGGGATGATGGTTGTGGTTTCGCCGCTCATTGCCCTGATGAAGGATCAGGTGGATGCGCTGCGGGAAAACGGAATTGCCGCGGCCGCCATTAACAGTTCGTTGAATGCCGAGGAGAAGCGGGAAATCACCAGTCAAATTCGCAATGGCGAATTGAAGTTGCTCTACGTGGCTCCGGAGAAGTTGTGTACATCGGGGATGATTTCGTTTCTGCAGCAGGTGAAAGTCTCGGCCTTTGCGATTGATGAAGCCCATTGCATCAGCACGTGGGGACATCAGTTCCGGCCGGAATATCGACTGCTTGGTTCGCTGCGTGAACATTTTCCGGAAGCGGATCTGCATGCTTACACCGCCACCGCAACGGAACAGGTTCGCAATGATATCTGTGAGCAGTTGAAGTTGCGGGAACCGCGCGTGCTGGTCGGCAATTTCGATCGACCCAATCTTGTTTATCGAATCCGGCAGCGGGAAAATCTGGATCGCCAGTTGAGCGAGTTTCTGGATCAGCAGTCTGGGAACGCGGGCATTATTTACTGCATTACGCGCCGGAAGGTCGATGAATTAACCGAACGGCTGCGGGACAACGGCTATTCAGTAACGGCCTATCATGCAGGGCTCGATCATGAAACCCGGGTGCGGGCCCAGGATGATTTTCTGTCAGAGCGAACCGAGATTGTCGTGGCGACGATTGCGTTCGGCATGGGCATTGACAAATCGAATGTCCGTTTCGTGGTGCACACCGGGGCCAGCAAATCTGTAGAGAACTATCAGCAGGAAGCGGGCCGGGCAGGCCGCGATGGATTACCGGCAGACTGCGTGATGTTCTATTCCGGCCAGGATTTCATGACGTGGCGGAGAATGATGTCCGACCTCACGGGAGAGTCGGCGGAAATCGCGGAGCGTCAACTGGAGCGGATGTCCAAGTTCTGCTCGTCGCTGCAGTGCCGGCATCGTACCCTGGTGGAACATTTCGGTCAGGAATACGAAGCGGAATCCTGCGGAGCGTGCGATGTGTGCCTGGGTGAAATGGAACTGATGCCGGACAGTCTGATTGTGGCTCAGAAGATTCTATCCTGCGTTGTCCGGGTTGAACAGAAGTTTGGTGCGGACTACGTGGCCCAGGTGTTAACCGGCTCGCGTGATCAGCGGATTCTGTCAAACGGGCACGAAGAGCTTTCCACTTACGGACTGCTCAAGGCGTATCGGAAATCGGCAGTCCGTGGCTGGATTGAACAACTGCTGGACCAGCAGTTCCTGATGCGTCGGGGAGATCATCAGACTCTGGCCGTGACCGATGCGGGACGAGCGGTGTTTCATCGGGAAGCCGAACCACAACTCACACGGGTCACCCAGAAGAAAACCCGGCCCGACCGCGCAGAGCGAGGTTCCGGTCAACTGGAAGAATCCGCCCGGGAACTGTTTGAAGCGCTGCGCACGTTGCGTCGACAACTGGCCGAAGAACAGCAGATTCCATCGTTCATCGTCTTTGGCGATGTCAGCCTGATTGATATGGCCAACAAAAAGCCGACCACATCCGCAGAGTTCCTGCAGATTCACGGAGTCGGTCAGAAAAAAGCCGAACAGTATGGCGAAGCCTTCCTGGCCGAGATCCAGAAGTTTACCGCTTCCGAAGCCGACGAAGTCTCAGCCAGCATTCCCACCGAGTAACGCTTTCCACTGCTGCACAGTTTCTCCGGGATGCGGCTGGCCGAGTATGGCTTCGCAGACAGCCACCCGCAGTGCACCCGCCGCCAGCAGTTCCGGCAACAGTTCCGCTGTCACGCCGCCAATTGGAAACCAGGGGAGTGTCTCGCCGAGAGTGGATTGCACATTCCGGACAAACTCCAGTCCGGGGAAGTCGGCGAAGCTTTTCGTCCGCGAAGGAAACACGGGGCCGACACCAATATAATCCGCCTGCAGAGCAACCGCCTCCTCCACCTGGGTGGAGTTGTGGGTCGACAAGCCTATCAGCGGACGGGAACCCAGAAGTTGCCGTACCTGCGTGACGGGAAGTTCGTCCTGCCCCACGTGAACGCCATCCGCATCCACCAGCCGGGCGAGATCCGGGCGATCATTGATGATCAGGAGTGTGGATGTTTCCCGGGTTGCATCCCGCAACCAGCGGGCCCGTTCGAGCAGTTCGCGATCGGAAATGTTTTTTTCCCGCAACTGGATCACATCCACCCCCGCAGCAATCACTTCCCGGGCCACTTCTTTCCAGTCCCGCTGACAGAACTTCTCGGTCAACAGCAGATACAAACAGGCGGACTGCAATCGTTCCCGCAGGGTATCGGACAGTCGCAGGCTTTGCTCCACCGTATAGAACGCGTAGCGGATTGCTTCAAACTGCTGACTGGCAGAACTGGAAAGGACTTTGGAATACTCCTCCAGCGAGCGGAGCGATTCCTGGATCCGTTTGCAGTTGGCCTGCAGCAGATCTTCCGTCGAAAGCCGGACCGTTTCCGCTGGGGTGGTAATCCCCGTCCCGACATCGCCACGGGTGTCGCGGGATGCGAGCATGCGCTCTACCGGCAACGCTTCATAAGCAACCCGAAACTGATGCCTCAGTTTTTTAAGCTGCTCGCTCAGCACCGGATCATTCCGGATGAAACGGCAATAGTCTTCCACCACCCGCAAGCCTTCACGGCAGCGGTTGGCGGCGGCATCCAGAATCCGTTCAATCGAGTCGGTCACAATTCCTCTCAGTTCGACTGCGAAAAGTTGCGGGCATGGAAGGTCATGATCTCCAGCCCCTGTTTTTCGTAAATGATTTTTGCACTGTGAGGAGCGTCGGCCACGATCAGGCGTTCAAACGGGATCTTCAGTTCTTCCAGAGACGCCATGAATTCCAGATTATTCTCGTAGTTGAAGCATTTGGTTCCCACATGAACCAGGATGTTGAGAGGGGGCTTTTGATTCTTCGCATATTTTCGCGACAAATCCCACACGTTGTCTCCCGGCGCGAATCGCAGGTTTTCCGATTCATAACCATCGTTCTCGCTGATTTTCTTTTCGGTGGCATAACCGCCGCCGCCCGGTGAAGCGGACACAAACAGTTCCGGATGCTTGAACATGATGCGGGTTGTGCCACGTCCTCCCTGCGAGAATCCTTCAATTCCCCGCCCTTCCCGTCTGGCAATGGTGCGGTAAGTGGCATCGATATGCGGAATCAGCTCCTTCACAAAAACATCTTCCCCCTGGGCATCGGGTCGGTCGGGCATATTGTAATGACTGACCGGACCCCCATTGACGAACACGTAAATCATCGGTTCGACTTCGCCGCTCGAGATATGCTCATCAATCAGTTTGACCAGGCCGATGCTTTTCGTTTCGCTCCCCGGCCGTCCGCCATGCAGGTAGTAAACCACCGGAAAACGCTTCTCGGCAGATTTTTTCTCATTGTATTGAGCTGGCAGATAAATACAGTACCCGACATCAGTCCCCAGCGAGGGGCTGCGAAAGGTGGCATGTTTCAAGCGGGGATGCTGCTGACCGGCAGGAATCGGATTGACCCATTGGAAGGCGTTTGGAGCTTTCGAGTTCCCGGACGTAGCGGGCTGAGCGTGAACTGAGTGAACCAGCCCGCACACCATCGCGAAGGAAAGCAGCCCCTGAAGGCAGATCAGCTGGCAGTGATTGAATCTCTGGTCCCGGTTCACGGCACGACTCCCGTCGGTTTCGGTAATGGATGAGTTGGGCTGCCAGTCGATTCAATTCTGAACTGAACCGGCAGCAGTGCACCCAGTGTGGCATAACCCGACACAACTGACAACGGAGTGCAATGCCCCAACGACACTCTCCCTCCGGGTATGTGGCACGCTCAGAAGCGAAGCGGATGGGCATGGCGAAAAAATTTGAGACATTGTTCGAACTGGAGTATCGTTTTATCACTCCCTCTTGGGTTATGAAGGCCATGCGATGATCACTTTGGGACAATCACGGCCCGCTTGCATCGCACGGGACATTCAGCAGGCAGCAGGTATGAAATGGTCGAAGCAGATCCGCCTCCCGCTCAATTCAAAGCTCGGTGGATCGTGCCGTTTCTGTTTGGCCTGTGGCTGGCATTGATTTTCGGCACATCCTGTACTGTGATTCGTCCTCACGAATTCTTCCAGATGATTGCCGCCGTTACCGGAGCGGGCCAGCAAACGATGGAAAGCTTCGCCCTGTTCTGGGGGGTGGTCTGGTTTGCAGTTGTTAAAGGCTGGCACTTTGCGGAATTCGCGATTCTGACATTTCTCACCTCAGCAGCTCTAAAATGGTGGCATGGAAGCTTAACAACGGGGACAATCAGCGGAGCCATGCTGTTTTGTGCTGCGTTTGCCGTGACTGATGAATGGCATCAGACTTTCGTACCGGATCGGCTCGGAACGGTTCAGGATGTCCTGATCGACTGCCTGGGTGTCTGTACTGCTGGATCGATTTTACTGGTGCGTGGAAAAAGGAATGCTCAACAGATTCCTGCTCAGGAGTAATCCCATGCTTTCAATTCGCTGTCTTGTCCTTGTGGGCATTATGACCTTCACTCCGCAGATAACCTCGGCTGATGAGCCGGCTGCAACCAGGCCTGCGGAAATCTACCGACAATTCGCGGGAGCCTGGGAAACCTCGCCAGAAATCAACCGTCTCCTCGGTTTTGAAAACGAAGAGAGCCGGCTGGACGCTCAGGTCATGCATCCACAGTCGTTTCGATTGTCCATTGATGAGAAATCGGGCGAGAGTATCAAACAGGAAGTGATGACCATTTTCCAGGAAGCCATTTTCCAGAAAATGGGACACGAAATCATTGCGACCGGTAAATGGGAAACCACCTTCGAGATCGATCCCGGCATCGACTCCCAATGTTTCCTCACGCATCACAACGGCGCCACTTACCTCTGGACCAGCGCGCCTTACGTGGTTGTGTATGGAGGAAAAATCTCCTATATCAGGGGCGCCAAACCGGAACTGGACATCCTCGTCATCGACTTCAACTTGAGCGAAGAGTCTCGTACGCCGGACACGGTGGCCTATAAACGGGTCGCTCAGAAATCCGAATAGCGAACTGTGTTTCGGGCCAGTCATAGCGATCTCTTTCAAATCTCTTGCAATGTTTTTTCATGCCCGAACTTGTTCTTGCCACTCTGAATGCCCGTTACTGGCACAGCTCATTCGGGCTGAGGTATTTGCACGCAAACCTGGCGGAACTGCAGGAACGAGCGGTCATTCGTGAGTTTGTCATCAACGATCAACTCAATGACATTCTCGAAAAGATCCTCAGTGAAGATCCCAGGATTGTCGGTTTCGGCGTTTATATCTGGAACATTGAGCAGACAACGCAACTGGTGCAGAACCTGAAACAGGTGCGGCCCGAAATCACCGTTGTCATCGGTGGGCCCGAAGTCAGTTATGAGCTGGAGGGCCAGCCGATTGTCTCTGTTGCGGATTACGTCATCACTGGTGAAGCGGACATCGCGTTCCGGGATCTTTGTCGCGATCTGCTCTCAGGCAGACGGCCGCTCGAAAAAGTGAACGCAGGCGGCATCCCCACGCTCGACCAGGTCGAGATGCCCTACGATTTTTACACGGCTGAAGACCTCCAGCATCGCATTCTCTATGTCGAAGCCTCGCGCGGCTGTCCGTTCCAATGCGAGTTCTGCCTCTCCTCACTCGATATTCCGGTCCGCCAGTTTGATGTCGACTCGTTTCTCGCGGCCATGCAGAACCTGTTCGATCGCGGTGCACGACATTTCAAATTCGTCGACCGCACCTTCAATCTCAACATTCGTGTCGGCGTGGCGATCCTCCAGTTCTTTCTCGAACGATATGAGCCGGGGTTATTCCTCCACTTCGAGATGATTCCCGATCGGCTCCCCTCGCAGCTCAAGGAACTGATCGCTCAGTTTCCGAATGGAGCACTGCAGTTCGAGATCGGAATTCAGACCTTCAATGAACAGGTCGAACAAAACATTTCGCGGCGGCAGAATCATGAAAAGCTGATCGAGAATTTTCGCTTTCTGCGCGAGCAGACCGGCGTGCACATTCATGCTGATCTGATTGTCGGCCTGCCGGGGGAATCGCTCGAAAGTTTCGCCGCAGGATTCGACAAGCTGGTCGAGCTGGATCCGCAAGAAATTCAGGTCGGCATTCTCAAAAGGCTGAAGGGGACGCCCATCATTCGGCACG
>JAGQQT010000229.1 GCA_020426065.1 Planctomycetaceae bacterium
AAGGAGAGTCGCCAGGAATAATTATAGCTGAAATAACTGAGACTCGATGCTAAACTGTGAATCTGGCACCACGGGGACAGTTCATTCAGGCACATTGATCGTCCGATAGAAATCGACCATGGATCAAAATTCAGTAACAAAAATATTACAGGAGGAAGATGGGCCAGTCGCATCGGAGAAACTTTTGCCAATCGTGTATGAGGAGCTGCGTAAATTGGCAGCGGCCCAGATGGCAAGAGAAACTCCGGGGAATACGTTACAGCCTACGGCTCTTGTTCACGAAGCTTATCTACGACTAATCGGGGATGAAGATATTCGTTGGGAGAACAGAGCACATTTCTTTGCTTCTGCAGCAAGATCCATGCGGCAGATTCTGATCAATCGCGCTGTGCAGAAAAAGACTGAAAAACATGGCGGCAAAGTCGCTCGACGTGACCTCGATGACGCCTTTATCGCCCAAGAACCTCCACCCGAACGGATGTTGGCCCTGGACGAAGCCCTGCAACGCCTCGAAAAAAGGGACGAGAGAAAGGGAAAGATTGTCATGTTGCGTTATTTCGCGGGACTATCGATCGAAGAGACTGCAAAAGCACTGGAACTGTCACCAGCAACCGTGAAACGCGAGTGGCAGTTTGCCAGAACATGGCTAGATCGTGAAATGAATGAATCCGATGCCTGAGCCAGATCGCACGATCCCTGACGCTGCTGCGTGGGCACTGATTCAGTCTGTATTCGAAGAGGCTCTCAGTGTGCCAGAAGTTGACCGGATTGAGTTTGTCCGTAAACGATGTGCTAATAATTCTCTTGTCCAAATCGAAGTGGAAAGTCTGCTGGCATCCTTTCAAGGCGGCGAAGAGGAATTGGCTCCCTCAACGTTTCCCACTGACTTGTTGCCTAACGACCGAGTGCCCCTGGCTACTGACGAATTTCCCGGATATGAACTGCTCAATGAAATTCGTCGGGGGGGACAAGGCGTGGTCTATCACGCAATTCAACTTAGCACTAAACGAGAAGTTGCATTGAAGATTTTGATTGAAGGCTTATCCCGCAGTGAAGACAGTCGTCGTCGTTTTGAGCGAGAAGTGCAACTGGTCAGTGGGTTAAAACACCAGGGGATCGTCCCAATCTATGACAGCGGGCTGGCTCGCGGACAATACTTTTATGCAATGCAGTTCATAGATGGTATCCCGCCCAACGAATATGTTCGGGAACATGCTTATAGCACTCGGCAGATACTGGAACTGTTTTCGAAGATCTGCGATGCCGTGAATCACGCTCACATCTGTGGGATCATTCATCGAGACCTGAAGCCTTCTAATATCCTTGTAGACGAATCAGGTGATTCACACATTCTGGACTTCGGTCTGGCGAAACTGCGTGAACCCGGAACGGACGAGACTGCACGCATTTCGGTAACTGGACAGATCATGGGCACACTGTCTTATATGAGCCCAGAGCAGGCCGCAGGTCGGCTAAATGAGATTGACGCTCGAAGTGATGTCTATTCTCTGGGCGTATTATTGTATGAGCTTCTGACCGGATCTTTGCCATATCAGTTGAGCGGCTCGTTTGTAGAGAATCTGCTTTCAATACGGAATACCGACCCGGATTTATCAAAACTCAGGGAAAGACGAATTAATCACGAAATTACAACAGTGCAGCTTAAGGCACTCAGCAAGGAGATGGAGCGTCGATACGCGAACGCCGGAGAATTACGTGATGACATTCAGCGTTATTTGCGGGGAGATGCCATTGAAGCAAAGCGGGACAGCAAGCTCTATGTTTTGCAGAAGTCTTTGCGCCGTCACTTTGTTAAGACCGGCATGGTGACCGCTCTGGTCGCAGGCATGCTGATCGGAATCATCGCGATCGAGTGGCAACATACCCCACTGCAGATCGCTGAGCCACTTGCTGCGATTCCTTCTGGAGATTTCTACTCAGAACTCGATCTCGAAGGCCAACTCGACACGCTGCAGGATATGTTTCGTCGCGGTGAGCGATGGTATCGGCTTGCTGAGGAACTTTCCCTGCGTTTCGGTCACCTGCAAGTTACTCAGTTCTCACCAGACTTGAGTGAGCAACGTAAGGCCGATGTAGCCAGAATGATCGCTCTGGAACAGTTCATTGCGACACAACCGAGCACAAAGGAATTAAAGGCACAACTCGCGCAGGAGAATCAGCCATCCCCGGAGGGCTCACCGCAGATATCAGGGCAGGTTAATGACCTGGTTATCGAGTTCTTACAAGCAGCGATTGCAGCACACGGCGATCTACAATCGTCGAGGCCCTGAAGATGCAAAATCAAGACGAATGGCAACGAATTCAGGACCTCTTTGAGGCGGCACTGAGTGTTCCCCCGAATGAGCGTTTGGAATTCGTACGACAAGTGGACTTCAGCGATGATGTCACCAATGAAGTGATATCTTTGTTGAAGGCTTTTGAGGAAGCCGAAGATGAGCTGGAGGTTTCGCCACTGATAGACTCCTCAAGACTGGCGAAGAGTGTGCAGGTCGATCAGGCCGACATCTACCGTGTTGAGGGCTATGAAATCCTGGGGGAAATTCACCGCGGTGGCCAGGGAGTCGTTTATCGAGCCATTCAGGCAAGCACAAAACGGGTTGTCGCCCTGAAATTCATGCACACAGATGCCTATGCAAGAGAATCCTTGAAGAAGCGATTCGAGCGAGAGGTGGAACTTGCAGGCAGCTTGCGGCATCCCGGTATCGTCCGAGTCTTCGACAGCGGCTTGACGAGTGGCCGATACTTCTACGTGATGGACTACATCGCCGGAGTTTGCCTTGATGACTATGTCTCAGCAGAGAAACTGTCAGCTCGAGATACCGCTGCACTGTTTGTTCCGATCTGCGAAGCTGTGAATTTTGCACATCTGCGCGGTGTCATTCACAGAGACCTGAAGCCATCGAATGTTCTGGTAGACAACGATGGGCAAATCCATATCGTCGATTTTGGTTTGGCAAAGCTTGGCAAGGAGGACACTCAGGAGACACAAAAACTATCACTGACCGGACAGGTGATGGGAACGCTGCATTACATGAGTCCCGAACAGGCTCGTGGCGATTCAGATGCCGTTGATACTCGAAGCGACGTCTATTCGCTTGGAGTAATGTTCTATAGGCTGCTGACAGGACATCTTCCATACAATCTGTCAGGTTCTCTCGTGAATGATCTGCTGACCATTCAAAATTCTCCACCACTGCCAGCCTTAGGCATTAGTCATGAATTATCAACAATTGTGCTCAAGGCACTCAGCAAAGAGTCGGATCGTCGCTATCAGACTGCTGGTGATCTGGGCAGAGATATTCAGCGATTCCTGAATGGAGAGACGATTGAGGCAAAGCGGGACAGTGTGTTGTATGTGCTACGGAAAGCCTTGCAGCGGCACCGCGCTGCTACTGGGGTCATTGCTGCGATTGCAGCATCCACTGTTCTCGCAGCCATCATTGGCTGGGGACTCTACCTCGATGCTGAACAGGCCCGGAGTGCTGAGGGGATTGCCGCTCAGAAGTACCTGCGTGAGCGAGATACGGCTCGGCAGTTGCGAGAGGAAGGTCAGAGACAGAGGTACTTCGTAGAAATGGATCTGGCCGGACGACTGCTGGCAGAATCGGGAGGATTGGCACGGGTTGAGGATATTGTTGGTCGGTGGCAAGCCGAACCAGATACGCTCGGAACGCTGCGAGGATGGGAATGGCATTACCTGAACTCACGCATTGCACGACATGTGAATGAACTGCGTCTTGCTGATATTCCTTTCTGTGCTCAATTCAGCCCGGATGGTCAACGGATTGCCTTTGGGGATGAAGTTGGCAGAGTTCAGATCTGTCCTACTCATAACATGTCGGATGTGACACAGATAGCTAAGCATAAACTTGTCGTTCGTGCGGTCAGTTGGAGTCCGGACGGAAAGTTACTGGCGTCAGGTTCCCTGGATCACAGCGTGTTCGTCCTAGACACTTCGTCATACGATCTTATCCAAACGTTTGCACATGAAGACCACGTGATCGATGTCGTATGGCATCCCCACCTGCCCCTGCTTGCTTCGTCGAGCAATGACGGTGTTGTTAGACTTTGGAACACCGATGACGGAATACTCGCACATGAGTTTGATATTGGCACAGGAGCCCAGTCACTCGACTGGACGTCTGATGGAGAGCAGCTTGTTGTCGGGACATGGGCGCGTCAGGCTCTGATATGGAATCTGAAAGAGGAGAAACTCACAAATGATGTAAAGGGGTACTCATCTGTACTGACTGCTGTCCGATGGAATCAGCAAAGAACACTGCTTGCATCAGGCGAAGACAATGGGAATTTAACAATCCGAGATATCAGTAACCACAAAACGATCTGGAGTATTGACACTAAACGTCACATTCGAGACATCGTTTGGAGTCCTGACGGTTCATCTCTGGCAACCGTTGGCAACGATCGCAGTATCAGCATTTGGGACCCGTTCTTTCCCGCACGATTGCGTAAGATCGAAGGGCATCGCGATGCTATCTGGAGTATAGACTGGAGTCGTGATGGGAAATGGTTGTTAACAAGCTCTCAGGATTTCACGCTGAAGATCTGGACTGCTGACGATCCGCAGGATGACCGTGTACTGCTAATCCCAACAGCTCCGCCTGTGACTTCACTCGCATGGAGTCCTGATGACAGACTGATTGCAGTCACTTCAGAAGAGCCCGCAGTGCATATATTTGATGTGCATACAGGTGAAATGATTAAGAAACTCGATGCAGCTGCAAGACTTGAAAGTGTCTCATGGAGCCCGGATGGCAGGAATATCGCTGCTGGCGGATGGGCCGAGAAGGCGGTCATCTGGGATATCACTTCTGGGGACCAGGTTATTGAATTTCACCATCAGTCCGAAAAACCAGATGATGATATTCCCAATGTTGTCAACTGTGTCGCCTGGAGCCCGACAGGTGATAAAATTGCTTCTTCTTGTTACGACTCTGCAATCTTCGTGTGGGACTCAAAAACTGGCGAGCAGTTTGCGACCTATTCCGTACAGCAGGGAAATATCTATACCGTCGACTGGCATCCCCAAAACTCCAACGTGATCGCGGCAAGTACTTCAATCCACGGCGGCCTGATCTGGTCTCTGGATGGTACTCCGCCAGCTCGAATTGATACAGATAGAAATCAGGCACGTTGCCTTCAATGGAGTCCTGATGGAACTCAATTCGCAATTTGCCGAGACGATGGGCTGATTTGCATTCACGATGGTAAAACTGGTGAGCGGCAATTGTCTCTAAAGAATCACTTGGGGCAGGTATTGTGTGTGGCCTGGCACCCCGATGGCCAAAGGCTTGCGAGCGCCAGCGAAGATGGCACAGTGCGAATCTGGGATGCCGTGACCGGCACCCAGACAATTTCATTCGAAGATTTTCGAGGGCCCGTCAGCAGCGTCGCTTGGCGCCATGACGGACTGGCACTGGCGATTGCGGGTAGCGATGGGATTGTCCGAATTCTGAATGCATCTTCAGGATATGAACGTTCTGCCGAATAACCTGAAGTTGCTACCCATCATCTTTGAGGATGTTCTTCCAACTGATTCTCACGATGCAATCACATCAATAATTTTCGCGACCATGGAATATGGTCGTATGATCACTGTTTGCCCCAAAGAAATGCTGATGTTGTCAATTTGGCGAGTCAAATATGAGCATGTGCCTTCCAGGAGAAACGGGCCCACTGCCGCGTGATCCATAAGGCATTTGATGGCAAATACTTACGTGTCTCAAAGCCTGATATTTTTGGATATTTTTTATATTTTTGAGCCGATCTGTGCTGATTTCTTGCATTGCTTGTGACAGAGGACGCTTGCTGTGTCCACCAACGCGTACAGGAACTTTGCAATGCTCAAAAAATACCTTACAAAACTCTTTTCAAACCGTACCTGTAAACGTCGCGTCGGACGACGATCAGTCTGGGTACGTCAAGTTCAGCTTGAAAGACTTGAAGATCGGCAACTTCTGACCGCGAACATCGCGACCGGATACGGTACGAATCAGTTCGTCGAAGACATCGCCTCGGACTTTGGTGGGAAGGTCGTTGACATCAATGGCGACGGCGCCTTGGACGTCATCGGGGACACCGTCCATATCCGTAACGGAGGTGGCTGGTTGACGTACGCTAACGGTCCCGGCGTTGGAACGCTCGTCGATATCGACGGAGACAACGACCTGGATGTCGTTCGCGGTCGACATTGGGTGGAAAACCTTGGTGGCGGAACGAGCTGGCTACAACACGAAGTTGCCACCGTAGCCAGCGGCGTTGTCCATGTCAGTTCCGATGTTGCGGACTTCGATCGCGATGGTGACATGGATATCGTGATCAGTCGCGAGAGTAAAATCCACTGGTTCGAGAACGTCAATGGCGACGCATCCACCTGGACAGAGCATACAGTTATCAGTGGCTCTCCATTCGACTTCGTCGCGACTGCGGCTGGGGACATGGACAACGACGGCGACATGGATGTCGTTGTGAGCGCAAACGATTATGTGATCCTGTGGTTAGAAAACCTGGGTCGCGGTGCATTCGTAGACTACTTCTACAATCAGATTGGCAGCACAGCCGATGATGGGCGAGTATATACATCGGCATCGACCCTGAATGTGGGCGATTTTGACCAGGATGGGCGTACCGATGTGATTGCCGTTGATAC
>JAGQQT010000022.1 GCA_020426065.1 Planctomycetaceae bacterium
GCCCAGATTCCCAAAGGAGTCTTGCTGATGGGCTCACCCGGAACCGGAAAAACCCTGCTCGCCCGGGCGACTGCCGGGGAAGCAGATGTGAAATTCTACAGCATAAATGGATCCGAATTCATACAGATGTTTGTGGGAGTCGGAGCCAGCCGGGTGCGGGATCTGTTCCGCACCGCCAAGGAGAATGCGCCCTGCATCGTTTTCATCGATGAAATTGATGCGGTGGGCCGCATGCGGGGAGCTGGTTACGGTGGAGGCCACGATGAACGTGAACAGACCCTCAACCAGATCCTCAGCGAAATGGACGGCTTTTCTCCCACTGATGCCCTGATTGTGATCGCCGCCACCAACCGGCCAGACGTGCTGGATAAAGCGTTGACCCGCCCGGGTCGATTTGATCGGCACATCGTGGTGGACCTGCCTTCCAAAGAAGGTCGACTCGGAATCCTGAAGGTCCACAGCCGTAAAGTTCCGCTGGGTGATGATGTCGATCTGGCAAAAGTTGCGGCCAGCACGATCGGGTATTCCGGAGCGGACCTGCGGAACCTGGTGAATGAAGCTGCCCTGCATGCGACAAGAACTTCCAAAAACAAAGTGATGATGGAAGATTTCGAAGCCGCTGCGGATCGGGTGATGATGGGCATCAAGCGGGAGGAAGTTCTGACCGAAAAAGAAAAGCGGATGACCGCATATCATGAAGCCGGTCATACACTCATTGCCTGGTATTGCGATGAGCTGGATCCGGTTCACAAGGTAACCATCATTCCTCGCGGGCGTGCTTTGGGTGTAACCCAGTTGCGGCCCGATGAAGAGCGACACAGCGTGGGTGAGCGGCGACTGCATCAACAGCTGGCCATGCTGCTGGGGGGGCGGGCGGCGGAGAAAATGGTGTTTCATGAATACACCGCTAACGCTTCCGATGACCTCAAGCGGGCTACGGAACTGGCTCGACGCATGGTCTCGCACTGGGGGATGAGCGAAACCATCGGCCCGGCCGCTTTCCGCCATGCTGAGGAAGATCCTTTCCTGGGAAAGGAAATGCACGAAATGCGAACTTTCTCAGATACCACTGCTCACCTGGTCGACCAGGAAATCCAGCGGGTTCTGTTTGCCGCCTCCGATCGCGCTTTTGGTTTGCTGCAGCAGCATCGCCAGGAGTTGGACCGGGTGGCAGAAGCACTCGTTGAAAAAGAAATTATTGATACCGATATCCTGCAGAGTATTCTCGGGCCTCGACCCGGCCAGAATGAGGAAAACTCTGCTCATGAAAATCATTAAGTTGTGCTGCACGATGGTGCAGAGACTCCCTGCTGCAGCGTCAATCCCTAAGATTGGGATCGATCAATCTGTAACGAGCGACAACGGAGCAGGTAAAGTAAACAGTGATCCAAATCCAAGCCCAGAGAGGGCACGAGGAGTGAAACTTGACCTCAGAGTTTTTTGATCAATCCACGGCAACTTTTGCGGATCTGGGATTACGCCCCGCTCTCGTGAAGCGTCTGGCAGATCGGGGCTACCTGCATCCCAGTGAAATTCAGCAGAAGTTCATCCCTCCGGCTTTGGCCGGTCTGGATTGTCTGGGACAATCCCAGACGGGAACCGGTAAAACGGCGGCCTTCATGATTCCCGTCATGGAACGACTGGGAGATTCGGGCCAGGATCCGCAAATCCTGGTTCTGTGTCCCACGCGGGAACTGTCAGAGCAGGTGGCCGAAGAATCACGCAAAATTTCCGGCGATGGCAAACTGGAAATCACAGTAGTTGTCGGAGGCCGCCCGCTCCGCAAGCAGATCATGGAAGTGGAACGGGGCGTGGATGTGGTGGTGGGTACACCAGGACGTGTGATTGACCTGTTCAAGCGAAAATCGTTGTCCTTCAGTAACCTCAAAGCTGTGGTGCTGGATGAGGCAGACCGAATGCTCGATATTGGATTTCGTCCGGATATGGAGTTCATTCTGAAAAACTGTCCGACAGAGCGGCAAACACTGCTCCTGTCCGCCACTCTCCCTCCCGAAGTGGAGCGTCTGGCCAGTCGTTTCATGAAGGATCCGATCCGGGTCGATATCTCAATTAAAAATGTGGCATCGGATACCGTTGAGCAGTTTTACTGCACCGTCGATCCGAGCCGGAAAATCCCACTGCTGATCCACCTGCTGCGGGAAGAAAAACCCAAGCAGGCCATTGTCTTCTGCCGAACTCGACGGAAAGCGGACGATCTGTATCAGCTGTTTCGGGACCGTCTCAAACAGGTGGCCACCCTGCACGGAGACCTCCCTCAAAGCAAACGCGACCGCGTCATGAAGAGCTTTCGGGAAGGGAAAGTCCGTTTGCTGATTGCAACGGATATTGTGGGCCGCGGGATTGATGTGAGCGGAATTTCGCACATCATCAATTTCGATATCCCCGAACATTCAGATGACTATGTTCATCGGATTGGCCGGGCGGGCCGACTTTCCTCGAGTTCGGTTGGTCGTGCTTTCACGTTTGTGACGCAGGATCAGGGAAATGAGCTGACGCGAATTGAAATGCTTGTCAACCGCATGATCCCCGAATACAAGGTGGAAGGTCTCGATCATTACACACCGCGTCCCCGACGCAGGCATGTCTGATTGCACAGTGCTGCTCTACTGAAGTGGGCGGGCAGGCACGCCGCCATAACGCTGCCGACCGGGGAGTGATTTCGTAACCACACTCCCCGCACAAACGGTCGCCATCGTCCCCACGGTAACACCTCCCAGAACGGTTGCATTGGCTGCGATCCAGCAGCCTTCTTCCAGGACAATCGGAGTGGTCTTCAGGTCGAAAGTCGGGCTGGAATCATCATGACTGCCAGTGCACAGATAAACTCGCTGGGAAAGGCAGACATGATCTCCGATTTCAATCGGCGCCAGATTATCCAGCCACGCTTCCTCACCAATCCAGACATGATTCCCGACCGTCAGCTTCCAGGGGTACTTGATCCGGACATGGGGCTTGATCACAGCCCCTTTCCCAATCCTGGCACCAAACAGCCTGAGCAGGATCCGTTTGGGACCGCTGAGTGGCAGCAGACCGGATTCAAAGAACAGCAGGCTGCAGGCGTACCAGATGATCCTGATTACTGCGGATCGTCCCGGTGAATACCCACCGGATGTGTATCGGGAAAGATCTCGCGTTTCGGCTAACCGCGCTGTGACTTTGCCCTGCACATTTTCGGTTATCTGGCTTTCTGAAGTCTTACTCACCGATCATTCACCGTTATCAGGGGGCAGGTGTGAGCGGAACCGGCGATTCCGGAGCACCCTGGGCATAAGCCCGATGCTTTTCCGCTAACTGGGGCTGTTTGAGGTGATCGTACACTTCTGCCAGCTTCTCATGAAGCTTGATCCGCTGATCCGGTTTCTGCTGATTGATCAAAGCCCGTTCCAGTTTATCCAATGCATCATTCCAGCGATCCAGCTTCATCAGGATCGTGCCGTAAGTATCCTGCAAACGGGGTTCGTTGGGATACTTCTGAGCGGCGGGCTCCAGAATCTCCAGTGCCCGCGGAACATCCGACGGTTCTTCCGTTGCCAGAATCCATGCCAGATTGTTGGCCACGAAGGGCATATCGGGAGTAAGCCGGTAAGCCCGCTCCAGGTGAAAGCGGGCCGATTCCACATCGTTCTGCTTCCACTTCAGAATTGACATGGCAAAATGCGCCAGTCCCGGCTCTTCACCCTGGGCGATCACATCTGCCAGAATCTCGCTCAGGTCTCCTCCCCCATCAACCGTGGCTGTGCCATACGAAACCAGCCGCTCATACGCGGGAGCGAATGTCGGATCGTAGTTGAGAGCCTGCCGCAATGCGGTCAACAAGACAGAAACCGGGGCACCTTTCTCCTGAGCCATCATGTCATGCCGGTTGGTAAACAGACTGGCCAGCAGTTGCTTGTAGGGACCATCCGGATCCAGCTTCATCCCCAGTTCCAGCACTGCCCGACATTCATCCAGTTCACCCAGTTTGAGGAGGGTATCAGCAAACGTCACACGAGCTGCGCGATTATAAGGATCCTTCTCAACTCGTTCCCGCAAAAATTCGGAAGCATTTGTAAACGAGGCTTTGGCATTTTCCATCTCACCCGTGCTCAGATACAGGTTTCCCAGCAGCAGACTCAGCTCAGGAAATTCGCGCACTGCCTCTTCCAGGCGTTCAATCGCTGGTTCGGCCTGATTCAGGGCCAGGTAATAACTGGCCCAGGCCCGGGCTACAATTGGCGTTCGCTGACCATCTGAATGTGTGAGATGATGTCTGACCAGCCGGATGTCATCACCCGTTGACTGCGAGTTGAGCTGCTCGGCGAAAAAGACAGCCTGCTTGCGATGAGCGGGAGGGTAACCTCTTCGGTCATTCGGGGCCAGCTTGTTGAAAATCGACATTGCCCTCTGGGGACGATCGGTGTTTTCAAACACCTCCCCCAGGTCAAATTGAGCCTGATTGCTGTTGGAAGAAGAGGTGTCGATCAATCGCTGCAGGTACACTTCTGCAGATTTGTAATCCTTCTTGTCGATCGCCGACCGGGCCCGATCCAGATACGAATTAGTGACCGTTCGGGCATTCACATTGGCAGCCGCCCACAAAATCCCCGCTCCTACCAGGGCCAGAATCGCAGGAATTCCGAACAGCAGGTTGCGAAAGTTCGAACGTTGCCAGCCCTGAACCAGCCACTGGATGGTTCCACGGATCGGCCAGGTGAAGAATCGAGCGGTGGCCCAGATTCCCCCCAGAAATCGCCCGAACCTTCGTTTGATTCCATAGGAGATCGAATCAAACAATCGACTCCACCAGCGGATTCTGAATATCTTCATACTGCTGCGTCAATCTTGAATGACAGTTTCTTTTAAGTGTTCACTGACAACGGGAGAAAAGGTTCTGCTCAATTATTGAGCGCTGCTGGCCAGTGCCTGCTTGGCATGAAAACGGGCTTCGCTGAACAGGTTGCGTAAATCATCCACATCCTGTGCAAACAGAATCGATTCATCGCGGGAAAACAGTTGGAATTGAATGACCGGCGGAACAACCTTCTGCCCGCCCTCTTCGGAAAGCAGATTTCCTGATTTTAAACGATTCAGTAATCGCCGCAGGGCAGACTCTGCTGGAGGGGGAGGCTCGACCGTTGCACCAGTCGAATCCACACAGGAGTAAATCACGTAGGCATCCTCATCCGCTCCCCGATAAAGTTGATACTCAGTTGCGACTTCCTGCTGATCGGGAGTTGCCGCCAGGCTCAACTGCTGGTTGGAAGACTCTCTCAATTCCCAACCTGTTGAGGAGTAGCAGTACCACAAATCATGAAACGACGGATACGCTCCATCAATCGAAAACTGAGCCACCACCCCGTTCCGGGTATAGGTCCAGATCATGGAGTTGGAACCGAATAAATCATGCTTGTCCCGATTGACCGCTTCAAATTTGGTTCGCTTCCACCCACCAATGGTTTCCGGGAGCACCTGCTCACCCACTTCCAGTGAGAGCTTTTCAGAGAACAGCTGATTGTTGGTTGCAGTCGGAAGTCGGGAAGAATCCAGATTGGCTTTGACGCCCAGACCAATAAAGCCGACGGCAAACAGGCTCACCAGTCCCAGCGAGACGGTCTTGCTGAAGGGTGATGCCAGCCAGCGACGCAGCGAGTCTCCCAGGGTGACTCGCTCCTCCTCATCGATCAGCTTTCCTCGTCCGCTGGACAGGGGAAACACGTACCGCAAAGCCTGATCGGTACTTAAGGCAAACAGAATCATCACCGCATAGCTGACAAATCCAAGGGCTTCATGCTTCCACCCGGATTCCAGTCCCGCGTTCCAGTGGTCGTAAGCATAAACCACTAGAAAAACGCGGAGCGTGTTGATAATGAGCACCCACAGGGCCGTCTGCAGGACTGTCAGGGCCACCCGCAGCAATCCGTAGCGATAATAGACCGCAAAAACGAGCATCGTCGTCACGCCGGAAAACAGGGAACGAATTCCGCTGCAGGCATCATCAATCTGAAACACCTTATCAGGTAGCTGAACAGTCACGCCGGAGATCGCATGATATAAGCCGACATAATCCAGCAGCTTGCTGGCCTGCTGTGTGGCGATTTTCTGCAGATTGATCACGAGCATCGTATCGAAGTTGAGCGGGAGCGGGATGATCAGCACAAGGATCAGAAAGAGTCCTCGGATCAACCGAAACGATTCGGCATCCAGCAGCAGCATGGCTGAGGTCATCAGAAACATCAGAAACGAAACCCAGCCCAGCCAGTTGCTGCCTGAAATGACAGCCAGGCCATAAATGCAAAGATTGAGCGCTGCCACCACCAGTGTCGGAATGCGAAACTGACCACTGAAGTGAACTCGAGCCGACTGGAGTCGATCCCAGATCAGCCAGACAAAGACACCCAGTGCGAGCGGAAAGAAAGAGTAATGCTCGGAATTCCAGAGCACCTCTCCTTCGCTGAGCACGTAGGGCCAATGCACAAAAGCCCCTGTAGCGACAAACCCCAGTACCACAAGCAGGTTCGCTACAGATGATTTCTCCGTGGCTGGAGCAACGCGTTCAACAGCAATCTGAGACATATGAACAGAAACTCGGGTAGGAGATGATGGCAGGTTGCAGGATCAGAGAAACTCATGCCAGTCGCAGTGGCATCGCCCAGTCAATTGCTTGCAGATAGCTGGTCACAACGGAGACTGTCTGGAGTCTTTCTGTAGAAAACTTCACTATGTCCATGCGGAACACTCAGAGTCAACTCAACCTCTGTCAACCTGCTGAAAAAAGAGTCATCAGCCAGGGGAGTCGATCTGTTTCCGTGTTACGAATCAGCCCGAAATGGAACTGTTTGAGTGACCATGTTCAGTCAGGCACAGCCAATAAAAAAAGTGCTGGGCGATTCACCCAGCACTTTGGATATTTGATTGCACTCTCAGAAATTAGAGAGCGGTCACTTCTTCAGCAGGCTGAGCCTGTCCCTTGCGGCGACGCAGGTAAACCAGACCCAGAACCATTGGGCTCATCAGGGCCAGTGTGGCAGGCTCAGGCACAGCGGTGATGTTTCCGATGGAGAGCACGCGGCTACCACCACTTTCAGTCAGGTTGGTGAAAGTCAGTGACAGGTTGGTCAGACCATTCAGGTTGGTTGCATGTGTGTTGTTGTAGAGACCAAGCTGGAAGTCAGTTGAACCAGTGGTCAGGATTGCTGGGGATTTGCTGACACCAACAGGTCCCAGCCCGTTTGATGTGGAGAAGGTTACAGCCCAGTCTCCAACAACTGACAAATCAGTGAAACGAAGCACGCTGAAGTAGCCAAATCCGAGAGGATTAGGTGAGCCAGCTCCAACACCGTAGTTAATGGTGAAGCTTGCACCGGCATTTGTTGCCACAACGGTCAATGATCCCGCGATTCCACCAGCCTGCAACGCCAGAGGTGCAGCGGAGAAGTTGATACTGTTACGGGTGATCGGCGTTGTTGTATTGCCGGTTTGGTTGGCTGCAGGGCCGCTGAAATTATCAATTACGATTTCAGCTTGTGCACTCTGGCAGGCAAAGAAAGAGGCAGCGATCAGGAGGCAAGTCAGGGGCCGCATCAAAAACTCCTCAAGGTGGATTTACACACGGAGATAAAAATTCTGTCCAGTCTTAATAAATTACTGAGAGTGCATTTCAAGTTCAAGTCTGCGGAATCGACATTTTTGGTATTTTGGGAAAATTTCGCAATTTGCGGTTTCTTTGCCGATTTCAGCAGTTTTAGGGGCATTTTTCATTGGCCAAGTACGATTTCGTATGCCTGGCAAAGCCGATTGGTGGCTGATTTCCAATTGAATCTCCTGCAGACAAGCTCTTGTCCATTGCGTCCAAGTTTTGCTCTGGATTTTTCATCCGAGAGCATCTGTTTCAACAATTTCTGAATCTCTGGAACGTCCAGTGGGCAACAGACACCGGCTTCCGCATCCACAATATCCGACCAGATATTCACCCGATCGCTCAGTAACACCGGCACACCCATCCGCAGTGCTTCAACCACCGTAATGGCGAAGTTTTCCTGGTAGGAAGGGAGCACAAACAGGTTACTCAAAGAATAGATGGCCCATTTTTCCAGGCCTGAGACATGCCCGGTGCAGGTGATATCCGCTTCCAGCCGGTGTTCCCGAACGGTCTGTTCAAATTGAACGCGGTAATCCGGACTGACAGGTCCAGCCAGAATCAAATGTGCCTCGGGCATTTCTGTTCTCAAGTCCGCAAAGGCTGGCAGCAGCAGATCGAGCCCTTTTTTGGGATGGATCCTGCCCAGAAACAGAATCCGCTTGCGGTTCCGCCACTGCGGATATTGTTCCAGCAACCTTTCCTGAAGGTCTTCAATACCAGTCAGATCTGGGTCATCAGCACCCAGTGGAACAATGTGCCCGGCGGGTAAGCCTCGGCAGGTCTGTTCTGCCAGCAGCTGTTCCTGGGGATGAGTGTAGATCATTCCTGCAGCATGGCGGAGTCGCGGGAATTCCAGCAGATGGCCATACAACCGTTTTTTCCAGGCCTTGCGAGACATGGAGTGTGGATCGAGCATTCCATGAGGGCTGACAACAAATGGCACATGAAGTCGCTTGCAGAGGGAATCAACCTGACCGGTGCAATAGCTCCACAGATTATGCAGATGAACCAGATCGGCATTGGCAATCTGATGTTTGAGCATTGAATTCAGCTGCGAGGAGTAGCCAAAGACGTGACGGCGAGCGGCGGGAACAACATGCAGAGGATATTGGTGTTGATACGCTTCTACCCACTCAGCATCCCCTGCCGGGACCAGGGCATCGGTAGTGACAACAGAAACGTCATGCCCCTGGTTTTGAAGTTCGCGGCAAAACCGGTCCACCACAACAGGTGGACCACCACCAACGGGATGCATATAAGGAATAGCGTGAACGATTTTCATTGACAGGGGATCAGCAGGAACGGCTCAGTTCTGGCGGGAAACTCTCAGGTTCGAATCAAACCTGGCCAGCACTTCCTGGTAAACGGCCAGGGTCCGTTCAGCCATGGCACGGGGACTGAATTCAGCCTCGTAACGGGCTTTCGCCGCTGCACCTGCTGTTTGCCTGGCGTGGGCGTCTTCACACAACTGAGAAACACAACGGCTCCAGGTTTCCAGGTCATTGACCGGGCAGAGATAACCGGTTTCTCCCTGCACGATCGCATCGCGCGTCCCATCCACCTCCGAAACCACGCAGGCCAGCCCGGCAGACATTGCTTCCAGGATTGCGAGAGGAAACCCTTCATACAGTGAGGGAAGGACAAACAAATCCAGCCCGGCCAGTCGCTCGCGGGCATCCTGCTGCCAGCCATCAATAATCAGTCTGTCCTGCAGTTTCATCTGGGCACATTTTCGCTCCAGCTCTCCCCGCATCGAGCCATCCCCAACCCAGACAAAGCGAATGTGCTCCGGCAGTTTTGAAAGCAGGTCACAGACAAACAACGGATTCTTCTGTGCTTCAATGCGGGCCACTGTGCCGATCAGGATCTCGTCTTCTTTTCGAGCCCATTGTTTGCGGTATTGATCGCGGTTCCCCAGGCAGCGAAATGCACCATTGGAAACACTGAAGCAGTCTGGACGTTGAGCGGGGGGAAGAAATTCGTGTAACTCAGCCAGGCAAAGATCTGAAACGGCAATCAGGGGAATCCCCAGCCTGGTCAATTGAGAGCGGGCTATCTGATCCCGAACTCCTCCACCAGCAGCGCCCAGGTTCTTCAATGAACGGGTCACATGCACTGTGGCCACTGATGGCAATTGGGAAGATCTGGCTCCCCACATCAAATCCAGTCCGTCTTCCAGGTTCTGCTTATTGATATGGAGCAGATCCGGCTGGTGAATCTGGACGAATTCCCGAAATTGCTTCTGTCTTCCGGTATCCCAGATTGCCCCCAGTGATCTCGTTTTGCGGTGATAGGTATTCAGGATTTCTGTCCGATGAACCGGACAAATCTTCCGGGCCAGCTCTGCCAGTTCATCCATGCCGGTATGATCGGACATTGCGATCGAGACTTCCTGCCCCAGTTCCATTAAACCTTCTGCCAGAGCAAGGAGATAGAGTTCTCCTCCGCCACGGGAACCAGATGATGCGGTGGCCAGCATGATGTTCATGATGTCCCTCCTGCCGCCACGGTTCCGGTTCCCAGTGATTCCTGGAAAAATCGAGCCCAGGCATTCACCGTATTCTCCACGCTCATACTGTCTGCAATCGCCAGTGATTCTTTTCCATAGGCGGAAATCAGTTCAGGATGCTGAACGAACTGACGCAGAGCTGTGTGAAGGGCCTGTTCCGAGCCGGCTGCGACCCGCAATCCGTTGCGGTCAGGTTTGACCAGATCTCTTCCCGCTCCGACAGCATCGCTGACAATCACCGGCATTCCGGTCGCGATCGCCTGATTGACCACCACTCCCCAGCCATCGTGACGGGAAGGGAGGAGAAAAACATCATGAGTGGCGAACAGTTCTGGTAATTCCGACACAGAGTGAAATCCCAGAAAATGGACCCGCTCCCGATAATGCTCGGGAACCTGGCTGGTGAGTTGATCGCTCAGCGGTCCTGTTCCCAGAAAAGAAAGTTCCGCCTCTGCTCCTTCATCCAGCAATGTCAGAAATGCGTTGAGCAGCAGATCAACACCTTTGCGTTCAATCAGCTGGCCGCAATACAGAAAGCGAATCGGTTGTCGCTGAGGCTGGGTTGACCGCAGGTTTCGCTGCCGCTCTCCTGCCCTTTCAAAATCATCCATGCGACAACAGTAGGGAATGTTGTGTACGGGAATTGAAGGGGCAGCTATCTCTTTCAGTACGTTTTGATAGGCCTCGACCGCATGCGAACCAACTGCGGCAATCCCCGCCGCATGCCTGAGAGGCCGCTGCATTCTACGGCGGATGGTGCTGCCAATCAGTCCCCGCTTACGGAACCCCGGGACCTCGCCCCAGAAGACCCATTTCTGGCCTCGTCTGGTCAGGTTCCGCATCACGAGCTGGTTCGTCAATCCGATATACCCCACTACCACAACCAGATCATCTTCCCGCTCCTCCAGAACCTGGCAGGCGGTGGGATTGTAATGCACCCGGGCACCCTGAAATCCATACCAGCGCCCCGGCAGCACACTGGCATATGACGGCATTTCCTGCTCACCCCAGTAAGTGTCGGGAGCAACCTGTTCCAGGTACAGCACCCGCAAATCAAAACGGGGATCATCCGCCATCACAGCAAACAGATCCTGCACATACGGGGAAGGCATAACGGCCAGAAAAGTGATCCGCATCACGGAGGATTTCCGGCTCGAGTCCCTGGCTGATTGAGAGGGGGAGTCAGTTGTCAGATTCACAGAACTCATACGGGCTGAAGATTCAGGTTCATTAACAGCTGTCCCAGTCGATTCGCATGGGCCTCCCAGGAAAACTCCTGTGCCCGGGCATGGGCTTCACGTCCCATCTGGAGCAATTCCTTCCGATGCCCCGCACACCATTCGAGACGGTCAGCCAAACCGGTAACGTCATCGGGCGCCAGGACAAAACCGTCCGTCCCTTCCCGGATCACCTCCGGGCCACACGAGTGCGTCGAGGCAATCACAGGGAGTCCGGTTGCCATCGCTTCCACAATGACCAGGCCGAATCCCTCAAACACCGATGGTAACACCAGCAGATCAGCCTGCTGCATCGCTCGCACAACACCAGCCTGGTCTGTTCTTCCGGCATACTCATACCACTTCGACCAGTTCTCCAAAGGAGTCTGGTCCGCAGGCATCGGCCCCAGCAGACTCAGCTGCAGTTGACTGGAGTTGAGGCCAGCAACCGCTTCGAGCAGATACTTGATCCCTTTTCGCTGGCCAATCCCACCTACAAATAACACTTTGAGCGGGCCGTCTGTATTCCGTTCCGCAAATGTGAACTGGGAAACATCACAACCGAGTGGAAGCAGACGAATCCGATCTGCTGGAATGCCCACTTCTTCCAGTGATTGCTGGGTAAATGAACTGGCGGCAATGCAAAAGTCCGCCGCATGAGGTTCCGCTTCCAGTCGCTCCCGATACCAGTCCGGGAAGTGATAGTTGCTGATCGTCCCCGCCCACTCCGGATGCCGTTCTGCTTCCTCCTGCAGGATCCTCGAGGCCGCCGTCACATGAGCTGTTGCGAATTCACACACGGCGGTTTTTCCGGCCCTGACTGCGGTCTGCAGACTTTCCAGGCAACTCCCCTGGAAACCCCAGAAAACAGGGCTGAGCGCGGCGTACCGTTGAGCTACCCAATGATCAAACCTGGCATCCCGGGAGAACATGGCCAGTTCCGCCGCCCGATAATTCCGGCGGATATTCCGGTAATAGATTTCGGGAAGTTCAAACTTCAGATTGCGGACCACATGCCCCGGCTCAAGTGTGGAGAGTCTCCGTTTCTGCAGAAACCGGTCCACCCGACCAATCCCTGAAACGAGCTGGTCCGGCCAGCGTTCAGGAAAGTAATAGGTGCTGGTAACAAACCGATCCAGGCAGCCCAGCGATTGCAGGGAATACGCATGCCGATAAGCATGCTGCTTTCCCGAATGGGAAACAGTCACGCCAGGCAGGGAATTGTTCAGGACTTTCACTTCCGGGAAAACAGAATCAGCAGAACAAACAGGGCCATCATTCCGTACAACGTCGCAGCATTGATGGAACGGCCCGAAAGAAAAATGATGGCCAGGCCAGCTGCAAAGACCGTAAAAGCCAGAATGGATTGTCGAGCAAAAGGCCGGACACGGTCCCAGGACTTTGCCAGGTAACCAAGCAGCATACTGATGATGATCACACCGGGGATTCCGAAGTTCCAGTACATCTCGCCAATCAGTCCAGGAGAAATCGTCAGGTAGGCATCTCCACCTGCAACCGCTCCTTTCAATTTGGCCAGTTCCAGACCTGCATCATCGATCGGCTTGTCTGGCCAGATCGCCCGGGGAATCGGGTTCACCGCCTGCACAAAGTAAGTTCGGCCCAACTTGAAATCAAAATCATCCGGGACCGCCTTGGTAATAAACAGCAACTCGCGAAACATTTCGAATCCGACATAATCCGCTTCCGAAGCCTTCTCCCAGTCGATATTTCCTTTGTCTCGACCAAGCACAGACGCTGCCGAGTAAATCAGAAAGGCAACGGCGATCAGTGGCAACCCGAAGACCAGGGCATACCGCTTCAACTTTTCAGAAAGCCGCCAGTAAATCGCAGCAGCGATGGGGAGAAACACTTCGGCAACCTGGGAACGGGTTCCACTGTTCAATGCTCTGGCAAACGCATAAGTCAGAAACAGGAACGCAATGATCTTACGGAACGAAGTTTGTTTGCGATGGGCTACAATGGCAGCTGCCAACGGAATTGCCGCTCGCAAAAACATCTGCAGTTCGAGGAAGGCATCCCGGAATCCCCCATAGCGGCCTCGCTGGAAAATACTTGCCCAGCGGGAGGAGCGGGGCATAAATGCATCCTGCAGAATCAATGTCACATCACCATTGGCAACGACCAGCAGCGGCAGAAAGCCAATCACACATGCCACCAGGAATACGCGCCAGATCAGATTCGGGCTGTCAATTCCCGCCAGTCGTCGGAACAGAGGATCAAATGCTCCTCCCTTTGAGGCTCGATATCCAAATAAGAAGCAGGCAATCGTTCCTGCCACACACAGGATCCCGAAATTGAATTCATCCTGTGAAAAGACTCTCAGGTCCTCAGGCTTGATACAGGCTTCCAATAGAAACCAGGCGATAATCGTCAGTAGAAACACACATTTTGCGCTCACCAGCTGGCGGATATCCTTGTGGCATTCCACCAGAATCAACCCCACGCAAAAAACGAGTGCGAGATAGGCAGGTGTATTCTGGAGTTGTGTTTCAAAGTTCATGATGGCTGTCATCCACATCATCCAGTCGCATCATGGCAAGAACGTCCTTGAAGGGTGTCTGTCTGGCTGCCTGTAATGAACGAAACGTTTTGAGGATCCTTCCCGGAAGCGGCGCTCGCTCGTTCCAGAATCGAAAAATATCGCGAAGTCCCATTCCGATTCCCTGCAACATCCGCACCGGACGACCAACGCGGAACCCAAACCGGATTCCGTTGATCGATGTCCCCAGAAGTTGAATCGGGAGTCGGCTCCAGTTGTCATTCAGCCAGGCAAACAGCAGGTCATTTCTCCGGCCATATAAATCCATCCGGGTTGTATCCCGTTTGGGGGATTCAAAGTGATGAATCGGTGTGCCTGAACCCAGACGCACCAGATATCCGGCATTTAACATCCGGACACAGTAATCTCGCTCTTCCCCCTGATGAAAAAACAGCTCGCGGTATCCTCCCAGCTTGAGGAACAGATCTCTTCTCAATGCATGAGCCGTTCCGATATACCGATCCGTAATCCAGATTTGTTCGGCATCAGGCGCCAACTGTTTCAGTTCGGGAGACTGCTTCACATCAACGTAGGGAATGGCCACCGCCCCGATCCGCGGAGCAGCAAACAGTTCCAGCGACTCGGCCACAACTGTGGGAGAAGTAAAAATGGCATCATCATCAATCGAAAAGATGATATCACCCGTTGCCAGCCGGGCTCCTTCATTCCGTCCCACAATCAACCCCGTCGGCTTCTCGTGGGTGATGAGTCGGGCGGCGGGAAATTCATTGCGGACCATTTCGGAAGTCCCATCGGATGAGCCATCATCGATCACCAGAACTTCTGGCTGAGCAGACTGCTCCAATGCCGATTGCACTGCACTCCGCAATTCCTCTTTCCGGTCCTTGCTGGTAATTACGACTGTAGCAGAAAGCTGTTTGCGATTCTGCAACGGGAGAGCCTCACTCTGCATGTCTGCTTCCGATTTGTCTGGCAGGAACGCCAGCCACGATGGAATTCGCGGGGACATCCTTTGTCACGACTGCTCCGGCCCCCACAATCGCTCCCTTCCCAATCCGCACGCCTTTCAGAATGGTGGCATGTGCACCAATCCAGGCACCATCTTCAATAATTGTCGGGCTTCCCAGGAGTGGCTGCTCTTTGATCAGTCTCCCCGGTTCGGTTCCATGATCGTGGTCAGTCAGATAACAGTAAGGGCCAATCATGCAGTCTCGACCAATCTCGATCCGCTCACTGGCATCCAGCATTGCGTGACGATTGATGTAGGTAAAATCGCCAATCACAATCCGCAACTCTTCATTCTCACTGGAAACCAGCAGCGTCACACCCCGATCCAGAGCGACCTCCCGGCCCAGTTGAATGCAACGATGGGAGCGTGGAATTTCGATGGATTGCAACCAGCAGGGCCCCAGAAACCGGACACCCAGCAACCGGTAATAGGTGACACGTATCCGGCGAATTACACCGCTCATCAGACGCCGAATCAACCAGATACTCCCTTCCCTGTTCCGCTCAAACCGGACTTCAGCAAGCCAGCAAACGCCATCACAGGCAACCCAAGCAGGAACTTCCAGCGGCCATGCTGAATAGATTCCTGGAACAACGCCCGGTAGTAACGAATCGCAAGCTTGAACTGACCTTTTCTGGCACAATCAATGGCGAAGGGGCGGATATGACGTGAGATGATCTCGTTTCGCTCTCTGGCACGTATTGATCCACCAGGGTATTCACCCTTTTTTTCGCGAGACAGCATGAGGTCAACACCAGCCTGTGATTTCAAGAGGTCATGACTGACATTCTGAGAGTGCTGGCGATAGGCAAGCATGGGGGGAGAGACAATATGCAGAAAACCAGTAGCAGTTCCCAGCCGCATCGCCAGATCTGCGTCCTCTCCATTGATTTTTCCACATGGGAATCCCCCCGCTTCCAGAAAAACATTCCTCTGAATCAGACTCGCTCCACTCCCGTGACAGATCCATTGCTGATGGGTCGCGAAATAATCATCGAAGAGTCGGTATTCCAGTGTCGACTCAGCCACTTTCTTAATTTCATCTTGAGACTCAAAACCGAAAGGCTGCAGAGTCAGATACGAGGGTTTGTTCAGATCGCACAGAGCACGATGACAGTTCTGAAGCGTCCAGGGAAACCACAAATCATCACTGTCCAGAAATGCCAGATACTCACCTCGTGCAATCTCTGCACCCCGATTTCTGGCGACTCCAGGACCGGCGTTCTCCTGTTTAACGACCTGAACCCAGGGGAACTCTTTCTGGATGAATTCTACCGTTCCATCAGATGATCCATCGTCAACGACGATCGTTTCGAAATCTCGAAAGGTCTGACCTGCGACACTATCCAGCGTTTCTCCAATTGTATTTTCACGGTTATACGTGGGAATAATAACCGTGAAAAACGGGGCATCAGCCATGCCGCCTCCAGCGTGCAACGCGTTCAGCGTTGCTGAATCCCATCCATTTCTGAACCAGTCGATATGTTAATGGCGCTGCGGGACCCGTTGGGCAGAACAGGCCCTTCTGCACACGCTCACTGCGATAGGCAGCTGCGGTCGGAATGCTATGCTGAGCCAGTGTGCGGGCCATTTCAAAGCAGGCCTGTCCGGCTGCCTGTTGGCTCCGAAGATGATCTCCAGGCTGATCCTGCAGCCACGCCATCATCTGATCGATCAAACTGGTTTTGACTTCAATCACCCGCTGAGGATTCTTGCGGCAGACTGTCTGTTCGGACCAGATGCGATAAACCGCTTCCGCCCGATTCACCAGCAGGAACCGAAGTTCAGACAGGATCGCCCGCAGAGTTACTTCATTATCCTGACAACACGGGTACTCTTCATTCCAGCCGCCGATACTTCGCAGGGCCTCTGCTCGCCACAAGACCGTCCCGGTTTGGGCAACGTGCCAGCGAATCCACTGCAGTGAGAGTGGATCTTCCGCCACATAGTTTTCTGCCGAGGACTCCTCACGCTCACCCGAGGAGTTCCAGACTTCCACCAGCGGCGGGGAGTAAACAACATCGACCTGATCCGTCTGGCCTGCTGCTGCCTGCAGTTGATTTGCGATTTTTCCCGGTAACAAATAGTCATCTGCATCCAGAAACTGCAGCCAATCTCCGCTGGCCAGCTCCAGCAGTCGATTTCTTGTTACATTCCCGCCGCGATTCGGTCCGGTTTCCAGACGAATCTGATCCCCGAATGTTCGCA
>JAGQQT010000230.1 GCA_020426065.1 Planctomycetaceae bacterium
GATCTCCGAACTTGTGGCCGCTGCGACTTTTGCTGAACTTTCTCGAATCAAACACCCGGAAGGCAGGCCATTCTGGAGAAGTCTGGTCCGGAGTGAGAGGTTCGTATTGTAAACCGACCTCTTCCTGGTGAACGGCGTTGCCAGTGCTCACCCAGATTTCCGGGCGGTGGGAAGAATCGAGAACTCCCAGCAGAGTCGGCACGCTGCCATTGTGAAAATAGGGAGCGGAAGCCCAGATGCCATCCAGGGGAGGAGCCACGTAGCCAATGGGCTCCGTGACAACTTCCAGTGCACCATAGTCTGCCAACCAGCTGTCCCGATATCGCGTGCGGTTTTCCGGGGTCAGTGCCTGGAGCCGCACCGGATCCGTACTGATGTCAGCGATGTCAATCATCGCTTCGGGATAATGCCGTTCCTCTCCATATGTTCCATGACAGTCAGCACAGTGCTGAGTAAACAGTTCGCGTCCCTGCTCTGCCAACTCGTGATCGATCGGATAGGGATATTGAGGAGGACGGATGGTTTCCAGGTAGGCAGAAATGTCCCGGTAATCCTGCTCCCATTCATCAAGCTGATCGCGACCATTCTCCCGAATGAGCACAAAAGGCATGAGTGCCCGATGGGACTTTTGCACAAAGCCATCCAGGTAGAGATGGCTTTTTCTGTGATAGTGCCACCATGCCGGAGCATCCATATCGTGATGAACGAGCCGGGGCGGGGAACGAAATGGGACCACGTTCATTTCAGGATCCCGGTAATGTTCCAGTGCGACACCAAACATGACGGCATTTGTTGTCCCGGCACTGCCTCCCATTGGAAATATGAGTGAGCTCACGTCCCGACTGGAAAGTGGGAGCTTGAGTGCAATTTTGGTCGCGCGGATATCCACTGTCAGCTGTTGCAGTGCGATGCGATTATTGGGAGCACCGGGATAGGTTTTTCCCTCCACCATACCGCCGTGACAGGCAAAACAGTTCATCGTGTAACTGCCATCCGCACCCACCACGTATTGCAGAGGTTTCGTCGGATCTTCCAGCCGGGGAGTGAGGCCATAGTATTCAAAGGTCAGTTGGCGTCGCTGTTCTTCATTTGCCTGAGCCGCCATGGTTCGATGTGGCTCGGACCAGCGTTCCCATAAATGGTCCAGCAGTTCCTGGGTGAAGTCGGGAATCAGGTAGGGTTTGTCCAGAATTAACCGGTACCCGCGCTGAGCGTCAGAGGATTGAAGTTCTGCAGAACAGGCACTTTGCGTCTGGAAAATCAGCCAGCTGCAAAACAACACCAGCCCCAGAACCACTTGGGCAGCACTCCTGGAGATCAGCAAAATCAAAATCGGATTGATCTGCATAACCGGAATGACCCTTACTGGAGAAATGAGCAAATCAAAAATTCATCAAATGGGTTGAAAGAATAAATCATTCCTCTCTGCATCACCCATATTTGGAATGAATGCCTATTGGGGGAAACCCCTATTCCGCATTCCCCATAGCATCTTGTGGATTTTAGCTGAGAGCGGAAAGAGCCCAAGCGTATGAGCTACCGTGATATTGTTGAAAAGAAAGAACAACGTGCCAAACGGGTTGTCAGCATGCTTCAGAGCTGGTCGGAACGGTTTGACCAGCATGTTACGCAGCGACGATCCCACGGACGCAAGGGTTGCTGCGTCGAATCGATGGTCCTTATTCCAGAGCTGCGCAGAACTGCAGGTGAACTGGGTGATCAGTCTTTGATCCAGATCTGGATTCGCAACATTTCCGCAAGTGGAGCAGGTTTTGTTACCGAACAGAAACTGCCAACCGAGAAAAAAGAGCTGATCCTGAGCCTGGGGACCAAATATTTTCTCTGCAAGATCATCCGTTCCCGCCAGGTTCATGATGGCTTCTGGGAATACGGAGTCCAGCTGATTCGAGAAACCGAGATCTGAACCCAAATCGTTTACGGTGCCCGTTTTTTCAGTTTGCGCTGGAGGGTCCGGCGGGGAATTCCCAACTGTCGGGCGGCTTCCGAGATGTTTTCTCCGCAGTCGGCCAGTACGCGCTGGATATGTTCCCATTCCGTTTCGGCCAGAGTCTGCGGCTTGTACTGAATCTCGACGGAACGATTTCCCCGTTCCGGAACCGAATGGAATGCGGACAGGATCTGATCGACATCGGCCGGCTTGGTCACGTAATTCCAGGCACCCGCCCGCATCGCTTCCACCGCCGTAGTGATACTGCCGTAGCCGGTCAGCATGACGCACTTGGTCTGGGGTGAGATCTGGCTGATGGTTTCGAGCAGTTCCAGACCGGAACGCCCCTGCATATTCAGGTCGACCAGTGCATAACCCGGTTTCTCCTGTTCGATTGCGGCAATGGCCTGATCGTAACCTTCGGCAACCGCAACCCGGTAGCCTCGTGCCTGCACTGCCCTGGCCAGTCGGGTCCGCAACATCTCGTCATCATCGACAATCAGGAATAAGCCAACATCGCTATCACTAAACACGTTCCCACCCCCTTGCGAGCTACCAGACAATTTCCTCCTGTTTTACAACAAATGGCTCGATTTTCCCCCCCAGCAGGGTGCCGAATTGTCGCAGCGGCAGAATTCTTCCCTTCCAGCTACCGGTCCTGACAACAATGAGACCGACTTCTGAAAAAATCAGGGGCTGAAAGATTGTTGTTGGTCCAATTGTTTGTTCAACTGTCAACATGTTGTCAACAGGGTAAAATGTTCACAATATCACGCCGGGAACGCTTGAGTCTCTGATTTTCAGCGAGCTTGTCGAATTTGTTCAACGTGTTTGGTCGTGTTCGTGCCCGGGAGCGGATATGATGTGAAAACTTTTGAACCATTATTCGATTCCGGAAAGACACTTATGACTGCCATTTGAGTGGTGGTCGCAGAGAGCCTTCCTGATCGATTTCATCTGTTTGAGCGGAAGTTCATCCTAGAGGAGTTTCCCTTGAGCATTATGCCTCAGGACTTCGAAATCAACGAGCCCCCGTCCAGTTCAACCGTTTCGGGTGAGCAGCAGGGGAATTCTCGGCCTCGAAAGCGGAAACGCCGGAGCACCAGCCATCTGAAGATTGTGCCGGAATCGCTCGATCTCCGCGAACTGATCAAATCCGCCGCCGAACAATACGTTTCCCAACTCCCACGCGAACGCCCGTTCAGCAAAGATGAGCTGGAAGCGATGTCCCGTGATTTTCTCGCCCGAAATGAGTGGCCTGAAAAATACCTGGGCTTTGCTATGGTGCTGCTGGGGAACTTTTTCTGGAAGCGGCAGTTCCTGGCTATTCCTTTCGAACGCCGGATGCTGCTGCTCCCGCACTGCCTCAAACATGCCGAAGGCTGTCCTGCCGATTACGATGAATTCGGACTGGACTGTGAAACCTGCGGCGCCTGCTCGATTGCCGACTACAAGGTCAAAGCCGAACAGCTTGGTTACAAGGTGCTGGTGGCCGAAGGGTCTCCCATTGTCCTGAAGATCATTGTCGAAGGCTACGTGGACGGAATTCTGGGAGTCGCCTGCCTGAACGTGCTTGAGAAGGCCATCGATAAAGTGCTGCTCGCTGGAGTCCCCTCTTATGCCGTTCCGCTGCATTCAGGTGACTGCAAAAATACATCCCTGGACGAACCCTGGGTCTGGGATGTGCTGGACAAGTACGAACCTCTCCCGGAGCCCTGTACCGCCAGTTATGTCCCTCTGATGCGGGAAGCCAAGCGACTGTTCGATGAACCCTCGTTTGAGGAAATCGTGCCGATTGTGCGTGAAGGCAAGGCTTCACTGCTCACAAAAACCGAAGAGATTTCCCGCTTCTGGCTGGCCAATGGAGGCAAGCGGTTCCGACCGTTCATCACCCTGGCAGCCTGGGATGCAGGAACCGGTGGTGATTTGACCTTTGCCGAGGCCACCGAACCACTGGGAAGTCGAATTCCGCTGGCCGTGAAAAAAGCAGCGGTCGCGATTGAAGCGTTTCACAAGGCTTCGCTCATCCACGATGACATTCAGGATGAAGATGAATTTCGTTATGGCGAAAAAACACTGCATCTGTCCCATGGAATTGGCCCGGCGATCAACTTTGGCGATTTCCTGATCGGGCTCGGATATCGGTTGCTGGCTCAATGCCGCTGCGAAAACGATCCGACTGCCATCGAAGATATTGTCCAGAAAATGTCGCACGCTCACATCAAGCTGTGCGAAGGTCAGGGAGCGGAGATGAGCTGGACCGCCGCTCCTTCGATGGAACTGACTCCCGTCGATGCCCTCCAGATTTACGCTCTGAAAACATCACCCGCCTTTGAAGCCGCCCTGTATTCCGGACTGCGACTGGCTGGCCCGATTGAACAGTACGATGAGATGATCACCACCTTCTGTCGGCACGTCGGTGTTGGCTTCCAGATCCTCAACGACCTCAAGGACTGGCAGGGTGACGGTCTGAATAAAGTCATCATTGGTCAGGATGCAATTGCCCTTCGACCAACGGTCCTGCTGGCACTGGCAATCAAAGCCGCCAACGCCGAGCAGCGTGAGGAGCTGGCTGCGATTCTGCAGGACAAGCACGATCATGCCGAACGCAGACTGCAAAGACTGCGGATGATTTTTGAGCAGACTGATGTCCTCCAGGTTGCCGAATCCCTGGTTGCCAAATCACGAGATCGTGCAGAGGCCATTGCGGATGAAGTGGAATCCGAATCACTCAGACGATTCCTTTATTTCCTGGTCGATACCGTTCTGGCTCCTGAAGAGGAACCCACTCCCCGGGAACAGGCTGGGTTGGTCGATCTGATCGTCAACTGAGGGATTCCCTCCTCAACATCGAATCCTGGCGGCCTTTGACTAAAACCATTCGAATTCGAAAAACATTTCCGGTTCTGAAATTTCTGGCTCCCCCAGTAAGGTGCTCACAACGTGGAATGGGAAGCTTCATTGCTGGTGGGGGGAGCTGTTGTCCTGTACGGCGTCGTGTTTCTGATCCGTCACCAGATGACAATCAAACGGTTCAGTGCTGATAACGAGCTCGAACCAGACCTGCGAAGAACCCTGGTCATTCAACACCGTCGCCGCATCCGCACCACCAGCCTGATCATTCTGATCGGCATTCTGATTCCAGTCTCTTACTACGCGATGGATCCGCTGCGAAACCTGCTGCTGTTCACAGGATCGATCTGCCTGATTCTCATTCTGGTCCTGCTGGTGGCCCTGTCTGCACTGGGCGATTTCGCCGCCAATCGCCGCCTGCACAGCAACATCGATCAACGCCGCGCTGAAGTCGAACTCCAGCGCAAACTGCTGGAAGAGAAATACCAGAAGAACTGAAAACTCAGTTGGTGGTGATCGCCAAGATCACAGAAACTTCAGGCTCGCCAGTGCAGCAATGGCGGAGAGGGCGGAGCAGATCCAGAAGCGGGAAACGACCTTCACTTCATGATGCCCGGTGAGCACGAAATGATTGTGGAGCGGACTGCAGCGGAGTGGTCTTACTCCCCGCAGGCGATAGCTGCCGATCTGGATGATGACTGAGAGTGTCTCAGCAACAAATACCGCTGCGACTAGGAGAAACAGGAGTTCCTGCCGGCACACCAGGGCGGAGAGCCCCAGAATGGCACCTGTTGGCAAGGATCCGGTATCTCCCATGAAGACGGCCGCAGGGTGGCAGTTGTACCAGAGAAAACCGAGCATCGCGCCGATCAACGCACCAATCACGACCGACATCTCTCCCGCTCTCGGCACGTAAGGAATCGCCAGGTATTCGGCGAGTGTTTTGTGCCCCGCCAGGTAACACAGGGCAATCATCGCTCCTCCGGCAAATAAGGAGCAGCCTCCTGCCAGCCCATCGAGTCCGTCGGTCAGGTTGACCGCATTCGAAGAGCTGACCAGCACCAGACCAGCCCAGACAATGAATCCCATTCCGAGCGGCACTGCCAGCGAGCCAATCGGGAAAATGAGATCATGCCCGCCGGGCTGACTGGCAAAGTGTTTCCATAACGAGGCTCCTGCCATCAGCCCCAGCAGCCATTGAATGACAAACTTGGATCGAGCGGAAAGACCGTGCCGGTGTCGGCTCAGTTTGGTCCAGTCATCACAGGCTCCCAGCATGGCATAGCTGATCATCACGAACAGACTCAGCTGCACAAAGTGATTGCCCAGATGGCCCCAGATGGCCAGCGAAAACACAGCCGCCAGGACGATGAACATCCCTCCCATGGTGGGGGTTTCATTTTTGCCGGCGTGCAGGCGATCCAGCTCGGTCGATTTGCTGGCGACTTTTTCCCGAAAGCGACTCTTCAGCCAGGCAATGGCCAGCGGTCCCAGCAGAACCGCCAGCAGAAAGGAAGTCAGGCTGGCGGAGGCAATCCGCAGAGTTGTGTAGATGCGGGACGTACCGGAAGTGTGCGTTTCCACCTGGTGCAGAAACGGAAGGACGTGCTGCAGCAGCCAAACGACCATTCTTCTTCCCTGAAACGAACCGATGCATCCTGCATGTATGCGGCGGGTGCCACTGGCTTTGCCAGTGCCTGACTTGAGGAATGAACACTGGCATAGCCAGTGGCACACAATCCTGCCGAACCTGGCAGCCTGAGTCCCCGCTCACGATAGCGGTACGTTAATGGCTCGTCTGCATTCTGGGAAGATCTTTCAGTAACCGCTCGTAAGCCTCCTGTTCACTAACAATAGGCTCAAAGCCAAAAT
>JAGQQT010000231.1 GCA_020426065.1 Planctomycetaceae bacterium
AAACGTGGGGAGATTCTCATTTTCAGTCCCCAGTGCATAGCTGACCCACGCCCCCATGCCGGGAAATCCCGGTCGCTGAAAACCAGTGGCCTGCAGATATGTTGCCTGTGAGTGAACTCCCGTTTTTCCAATCATGTTGTGAATGAAGGCGATGTCATCCACGCATTCCCCCAGAGGAGCGACGACCTCGCTGAGCATCTTGCCGGATTGACCATAAGGAGTAAACGCAAAGGGAGATTTCATCCAGGGGCCCAGCCCGTTCTGAAACGCTTCGACATGCTCGCCAAAGTCAGAAGCTTCTCCATGATGCTTTTCGAGCTGAGGTTTGTGATCCCACAGATCAATGTGACTGGCTGCCCCAGCCATAAAAAGCTGCACCACCCGTTTGGCGCGGGGAGGAAAGTGCAGATCAGTTAACTGGCCCTGAGATGCGGCCAGGGATTCCTGGTTAAGCATGGCAGTCAGTGCCAGGCCCCCAAAGCCATTTCCCATCCGGGAAAGCATCTCTCGTCGGTTGAACGTCATGGTAAATTCCGATTCGAAACGATTAGTCCAGGTAAACAAATTCACTGAGATTGAACAGGAATCGACAGAGGTTGTTCAAACCAAAGCGGCTTGCGTAACCAACCAATTCCTCACGCTCAACTTCAGTTGGTTCCCGTTGAGTCATCAGCTGGATGGCCAGAGTGACCTGTTCGGGTAATGATGTGGCCTGAGCCCGAATACGGCTGGTCATTTTCTCCGCCATGACCAGATTGAATTGATTGTTGAGCAAAGTCAGTGCCTGCAGTGAGGTGAGCGTTTCGTTTCTGCGAGGAGTGCTTTGTGAAGAGTCCGCACAATCGAGCGTAGTCATCCAGGGATCGGGCTGAGAGCGGACGACAAAACGATAAATGCTCCGTCGATGCGATTTCGGATCTGCCGGATCAAACTTGTGATACTCGTAATGCGGGGAGTGTTCCGGCTTTTCCAGCTCAAACAGGTAGTACCCCGGCCCCCCCATGGTTTGATCCAGCACTCCACTGACGGACAGAATGGAATCTCGAATCTCCTCGGCTTCCAGCCGTCTGCGATTCATTCGCCACAGATACTGGTTGGCACCATCAATTTCCGCTCGGGCAGGATCATGAGTTGACTGCTGCTGATAAACGCTGCTCAAAACAATCAGCCGATGCAGCGCCTTGAAGGATTGCCCCTGATCGCGAAACTGGCAGGCCAGCCAGTCGAGCAGTTCCGGATGAGTGGGTTGGATTCCCATGCGGCCAAAATCATTTGGAGTGGCGACAATTCCCTGACCAAAATGATATTGCCAGATCCGGTTCACAATCGAACGCCAGACAAGCGGATGATCCTCTCGAGTCAGCCAGTGGGCCAGCTCTGCACGTCGTTCGGATTCGGTCAGTGATTCATCCAGAACGCCGTCATCGGTTGCACTCAGAGGGAGGACGCAGGGTTGAGCGGTTTCTCCTGGTTGAGTGATTTCACCTCGATGCAGGATACGAATGTCTCGCAGCTTACCTTCAGTTGCTTTGAAACTGCCCCGTGTTGGAAAATGAGTGGCGGCAGCGTAAACCATCGCTCCTTCAGGCAAGGAGTTAAGCTGCTTTTCTGCCTCTTGTACGGATTTCTGCAAATGGCTGCGTCGCTCGACCCGTTCAGGAGTTTCCAGCGTTTTCAGAATCCTGTCACGCTTCAGAGTCATTTCTGCCAGAGCGACATAACTGGCCGGATCTTCCGGAGCAGCCCACTTGCCATCGATCAGATTTTGTTTGCTCCAGCGGGGAAAGGCCTCAATGGAATCCAGCGCGTTAACAGTTCCTGACAACGCCAGATTTGTTCCGGGTGGTTCCGTTGAAGAATTGTTCTGAGGGGCCAAATTGGAATCAAATGTTCTTAGTTCCAGCTCAGCCAGGGCCAAAATGAAATCACTTTTTCTCTCGACCAACCTGGTTGCAGTCAGCCGCACGCGCAGAACCTGTTGCAGATTGCAGTTCACGATCAACGGAGTTAAACCGGGGTTGGTGTAGTCCTCAGTTGTCTGATCAAATACTGTGGTCCATGCACTTTGGTCCTCAGAAGCGGAACTCGAAGTGGCTTCAATCTTAAAGCGAACCGGAAAACCAAATCCTGAACCAATCCCGGCATAGTCATCATGACAGGGATGAAGGATGATCTGCTGAATGTCTGCTGGTTCAGGCAATTCGATTTCAACCCACTTCACCGTGTCAGGACTTGCTGCAATTGCGCTGTGATAGCCAAACTCAGGCGCTTTCTGAATCTGTTGCTTTCCTTCCAGTTCTGTAATTTTCTTTCGCAGCGTTGCCAGCTCATCTCCTCCAGCTGTGGAAATCTCCTGCTCGATCGATTTCAGTTCGGACTTCCAGCTGGCAATCTGGGTACTGAGTTGGTGTTTCTGCATCTCGATTTCAGGATCGAGATCGTAAGGTCTGTCAGAACGGTCAACAGCTGCGAACAGAGACTGCAAACCGTAATAATGCTGTTGGGTAAACGGATCAAACTTGTGATTGTGGCAACGGGCACACTGAATCGTCACGCTGCAGAACGTATTGAGAGTATTCGAGACCATATCATCGCGGTCGAGGTTACGGGCTACCTTGCCATCCAGCTTGGCTTCAGGAACCTCCACGTGCCCAATATGATCCCAAGGACCAGCCGCAATAAATCCCAGCCCGAGGATCCCATCCGGTTCACCGGGAAACAGGACGTCACCGGCAACCTGTTCCTGGACAAATCGAGCGTACGGTTTGTCTTCGTTGAATGTACGAATGACGTAATCCCGATACGGCCAGGCGTTGGGGCGAAGTTTATCTTTATCATAACCGCAGGTGTCGGCATATTTGACAACATCCAGCCAGTGTCGGGCCCAGCGTTCCCCATAGTGAGGGGAAGCCAGCAGGCGATCGACCAGTTTCTGGTAAGCCTCTGGATCGGGATCACCGACAAAGGCAGCGGTTTCCTCCGGAGTGGGAGGCAGGCCAACCAGGTCGAAATACAATCGGCGTATCAGTGTCCGACGATCGGCAACAGGTGAAGGAGTTAATCCTTTTGCCTGGAGCGTTGCAAGAATAAAGGCATCAACCGGGGTAGACACCCAGGCGGAATTCAACTCCGGAATTGAGGGTTGCTTGAGCCGCCGTAAGGACCACCAGTCGAAATCAGTCACTTTAGATTCGTTGAGCACCAGCCCTTCTGGCCATTTCGCCCCCTCGGCAATCCAGTTCCGGAGGATTTCAATCTCCTGATCAGAAAGGGGATCCGCATCTTTAGGCATTTTGGCTGTGCCGTTCTGGGGAGTGATCACCTCAATGAGATGACTCTCGGCAGGGTTCCCGGATTCGATCATGCCAGAATCCAGCACAGCTTCTGCCGTCTGCAGAGAAAAGCTCCCTTTCCGCTGTTGTTCGTTATGACAACTCAGGCAACGACGTTCGAAGATAGGAGCAACCTGCTCGGCAAAAGAGATCGGCTCCGCACACAGAGTCCTGGCAGAAAAACTCCCTTGCAGAAGTGGCAGGAGAAAACCAAGCATCAGCCACACTACAGGAGGTTTACGACCGAATGAGTTCTGCAGCATCAATGTCATCGGAGCTCCCGATTTTCTGGACATGAATGACTCAGCATGCCATCACGAGGAAACATCAGATCAAATATGGATGATCTATTCATAAGGTAGCCAGTTCAACTCAGACAGTGCAATCTTGATGTGACTTGTTGTGCAAAAAAACGAATCCCGGGGAGACTCTTGACGGGGAATGCTGAAATCATGATTCTGAATAATAAAATAACAACAGTATGATTTTCTGTCCTGTGCAGATATCTCAGCAGGACACTTGTCATCAATCTGGACTCAATGGCATTTCCATGCAGCACCACACACCGATCGAGCGTCTTGTCAACCTGATTGATCCGTCAGCAAACCTGATCTTCAACATGTCCGTTGAGGATGCCATCGAATGTGTTGGCTCCGGAGACCCCGCCCGGATTCGTGAGATTGACGGCCAGTTTGCTCTGCTCCACAAACAGGGAATCAGGATCCGCATGGCCCGTTCCATCGGAAGACCGATGCGATACTTTCTGGCCAAACGAGCGGAAGGACCCTGCCTGGTTGTAGCGGAGCGGATTGATGAGATTCGTGATTTCCTCAAAAGTGAAGGTCTGGATGGTCAATTTCATCCTTCTTACACCCGCATGGTACCGGCTCATCATCTCGTCGAGCTTTCATTGGTGGGTTGTCCGGATCCCAATCCGAAGATGAACCGTTATCTGGATCCTGAGCGAAATCGCTGGAGCGCGGATCTGGATGAAATTGGCCGCAATTACGTCGGGGCACTGGCTGAAGAAATCAGCCACTGGCTTGATCGGATTCCCAAGAATGAGCCAATTGGAGTTTTGTTCTCAGGCGGCATCGATAGCGGAGCCGTACTCCTGGTGACTTATCACCTCCTGCTGAAACGGGGCGAATCCCCAGCACGATTCAAAGCCTTCACGCTCAGTGTGAATGAAGGAGCGGCGGATGCGATTCAGGCGGAGCGCTTTCTGGCTGAGCTGGACTTGGGGATGTTCTGGGAACCAGTGCAGGTTTCGAGCGACCAACTCGATTACCGCGAAGCCATTGCCGTCATTGAGGATTACAAACCTCTCGATGTCCAGGCTGCTACCATGACGCTCGCGTTATGCAAGGGGATCCGGGAACGCTATCCGGACTGGAAGTATCTCCTGGACGGAGATGGAGGAGATGAAAATCTGAAGGATTATCCCATCGAAGCGAATCCTGAGCTCACGATTCGAAGCGTACTGAATAATCTGATGCTTTATCAGGAAGGCTGGGGAGTGGATGCGGTCAAACATTCCCTGACCTATTCCGGTGGTCAAAGCCGGGGCCATGTCCGTTCCTCTGCTCCAGTCCGCAAACTCGGGTTTCAGGGTTTCAGCCCATATGCCACTTCGAATGTCATTGATGTAGCCGAGGGAATTCCGTTTATCGAATTGACTGACTGGCAGCATGAACGTCTTTATGAGCTGAAAGGTCAGATCCTGCAGCGTGGCGTGGAACAGTTAACCGGAATGACGATGCCGATTTTTGAAAAGCGAAGATTCCAGGAAGGGGCCATTGATCAGCAGGGGTTCCGGGAATTATTTCCAGCCGAGGAGTTGACCTACCGCCAGGCATTCGCGAAGCAATATGAGTAGCAGGGATTTTACATATACCACTGCGGACATCCTGAATGCCAGGCCGGCGAAGAATCAGGTTGATCCAACTCAACCCTATGCGTTTCTGGTGGAGCGGGAAGCTTCCGCTAACGGAACTGTGGTGGATGTGGCGACCTTGTTTCTGACAAATCGGGAATGCCCCTTCCACTGTCTCATGTGTGATCTGTGGAAAAACACTACCGACGAAAGCATCGCTTCCGGCCTGATTCCCCGCCAAATGGAATTTGCTCTGCGGCAACTGCCACCTGCCCAACACATCAAACTGTACAACAGCGGAAACTTTTTTGATCCAAAGGCAATTCCTCGCCAGGACTACCCTGCCATCGCAGAACTGTGCCGGTCATTCGAGCATGTCGTGGTAGAAAATCATCCTTTGCTCTGTAACTCCCACTGTCTGGAGTTTCGGGAACTTCTGGTAGGGACGACATTCGAAGTGGCTTTGGGACTGGAAACGGTTCATCCACAAGTCTTGCCGAAACTCAACAAGCAGATGACGCTGGACGATTTTGCCAGAGCGGTCGAGTTCCTGCGGGAACATTCGATTGCAGTGCGGAGTTTTATCCTGTTGAATCTGCCGTTTGTTTCTGATGCCTCTGGAGTGGACTGGGCACTGAAATCAATGGAGTACGCATTCTCCCTGGGCGTGGGATGCTGTTCGGTTATTCCTACCCGCACTGGCAATGGCCTCATGGAAAAGCTCTCCGCTGAGGGACAATTCTCGGAACCAAGGCTCTCTGCCGTGGAGGAAGTCCTGGAACGTGGAATTGGTGTATTTGGAAATCAGGGCCGTGTATTCGTGGACCTGTGGGACCTGGAGCGATTTGCTGATTGTCGATTGTGTGTCACCACTCGAAAGGAACGTCTGGAGCAGATGAACCTGATGCAACAGATCCTGCCGCGAGTCACCTGTTCTTGTGAAGCTGTCAGATGACCGATCATTATTCAGTGGACATCGCCATTGTTGGTGCCGGGTTCGGAGGCAGTTTCACCGCTCTCATCCTGAAACAGATGGGGTTTCGTGTTCTTGTTCTGGACCGGGCAAAGTATCCCCGCTTCGCGATTGGAGAATCATCCACTCCCATTGCGGATCTGATTTTGCGAAAACTTGCCTCCCGATTTAATCTGCCCGCTTTATTGCCTCTCTCTCGATATGGCACCTGGAAGCAAAACTGTCCCGAACTGGGGTGTGGAAGAAAACGGGGGTTTGCGTTTTACGAGCATCTCCCCGGACATCATTTCCAGCAGCTGGGCCAGAACGCCAATCAGCTGCTGGTGGCTGCCAGTTCCAGTGACTCCCGGTCTGATACACACTGGCTGCGAGCGGATGTCGATTTCCATTTCATGAATCAATTGCCGAAATTCGACATCCCCTGTTTTGATCAAACGGAAGTGAAGGTTCA
>JAGQQT010000232.1 GCA_020426065.1 Planctomycetaceae bacterium
ACTTGCGTACTGAAGTTTCAATTGTTCCCTGGCCGATCTGTTTGAGCTTGAGATTCTGGATCAGCCAGCGGGACAGCTCCGGTTGCTGTTCGATTCCCAGTGTGATTTCGGCTCGGTACTGATTGGTGCGGCGATGGATGTGTCCCCAGTGTTCAACTTCCCCGGGCACTTCCCAGGCACATTCGAGTTGGGGCTGGACGGTTCTTCCCGGAAGCAGTTCGAGCAGATGGCATTCCTGTAAGGTTACGGTTCCGGCTTGGGCGATCTGTCCCTGTTCGGTTTCCATGGTCAATGATTCGGCCAGTTCCAGATAAAGGGAGCGGAGTAATTCATCCTGACAGGCACAGGCGAGCTGATCATAAATCTCTGCCTCCGATTTCTGGTTCACTGCATCATAAACCCGATTCAGTAGTTGCTGAACAATTTCAGTAGCAGCGCGGTCGTCCAGAGAATTGTGAATCTTGTTCTTCGAGGAGATCCAAAGTCCACCGCAAAGAAGCGACACGCCGAGACTCAACAGGAAGAGGATACTCACAGAATTCCGTAGTTTTCTGGATCGGTTTGTTTTGTCCCAGATTCGCACAATGATCAGAATCAGGCACGTGAAGGAGCTGAAAATGGACACCAGAAGGAATCGGCTGGAATAAACTATAGAACTTTCGATAAGAGCCTGGAGTTCCGGCTGCACAACGACATCGCATTCGGCTGTGATTGTGGGTGCGGGAGTGAGGGAAACCGTGAACTGGTTCTGATTGTCTACCTGGCGGAGTATGTGCTGGGTTGTGGTTTCGTTCTGGATAAGAATCAACTGCAGTTGATAGAGGAACTGATTGAACAGTGACCATTGCAAAGTCGCTTCTGACACACCTTCAGGGCGTTTGGCCAGAAAAATCGCACCCACCCGGGCATTGGCTGCGCTGACCGGTTCCGCTTTCCGGTTTTTGGAAAAGTCCCGCACAGCGACACCAAAAAATTCGACCCGGTCAGTCGTCAGGGGAACGGGTTGAGTTCCCAGCATCAGCTCGAGATGGCTGGTCAGTAATTGTTCGAGTTGAGGTTTGAGCTGCTGCTGATCTTCCAGGTCAATCAGTCCGTCGGGCTCAATCGGTTTTTCCAGAGAAGCGGCCAGTGTCGCCAGGGGAATGAGGACTTCAACACGAAGCTGCTGGGGTTCCACATACAGAAAGCAGTAAGTTTCTCCATACGAGCGAATTCCCATGGTCTGCTCGGTTTCGAGGGCCATCTGCTCCTGTGGAGTAAGACTCGTTGTCGGGTTTTCTTCGCCGGACTTCTGCAGTGCGATGGTCCAGGGCTGATTCGGCAGAATCACATTCTGTTCACGCCGACCGATGAGTGGCTTGAATTTGACCTGAACTTCTGAGGGAAGAGCGGTTTTCTCACCTTCAAACTTGTGCAGAAAGGTCAGGTGAGTCGGGGGCTCGGTAATCGGAGCCTGAAAATGGTAGGTCACTTTGAAAAACATCAGTTGCTCAAAGGGAACGGCGAAGTCCGGCACATCCTGAGCATCGACTGAGGTCAACTTGAGCGGGATTCGAGCCCCATCCTGATCGAGAATCAGAAAGCGTTCCTGCAGAAAAGATTTGTGCAGCTCGATTCCCTGCTTGATCGAATCCAGACTGAGTGTGTTATCCGCTTCCAGATTCAAATCATGAAACAGGTACAGATCTTCCAGGTAGACTTCGATCCGGATCTCCAGATGGTCTGGCTGCATCTCCACGTAAAGATCGGAAATGGAAATTGGATGGGCCTGAGAGGTTTTGATCAACTCCGGAGAGCCTGTCAAAACGAGTACGCTCAGAAGCAATGCAAGGAGTCGTACTAAAGGGGGGTGAAACATTCTCGGCATTCATAAAAACAGCGGAACATCATTGTGGGATGATCCGCTGTTTTAGCCACGGACTTCTCGGGCTGCAACTGGTTGCCTTGTGACAACGTTTGCTTTCGAGGACGGTGCCTTAAGAGATGATGGTGGAATCTTCTCGTTGGGTGATGCTGCTCAGATACAGGATTCCTGAATCTCCCGGAGCCTTTTGTCTGTTCTGGACTCCGCGATAAAAAGCGTGCAAAACATCGCGACGGCAAACCAGTCCAACCAGTTCATTGGTATTCCTCAGAACAGGCAAACGTCGATAAGGCTCATTCAGGAAGATGTCCACAATACTAAGAATGTCCGTATCCTCCAGAACATAGCGGGCAGTTGTATCAACATACGAACGAATCTCGGTGGAAGGGCTGCTTTCGTATTCCATTCCCAGGAGAACACTTAAGGAACATTTTTCCGAAAACACTCCCAGATACCGCCCATCGTTGTTGACCACAGGTGCCCCGGCAATTTTATGTTTGAGCAGAATCTTGATCGCGTCCTGGATCTCCATGTGAGGTCTGAGCGTGATCACTTTTTTGACCATAATGTCCCCAGCGGTCATTTGGCGGTAACTTGGCATACGTCTCTCCTCTTTCTGAAATGACAAAAACCCGCATTTCGTAAGCCATGAGGCAGAAGACTGCGACTCTGGCAAGGACAGCGTGACGCATCAGGGAAGATGGACTCCACGCTGACGACGGCAGTTGAGACTCACTCGAACAGAACTTCGGAGAGGCATTCCGAAATGTCCCGGCCTGGGATGCAGGGATGTTCAGTGAATTTCCAGGTAGGAAAGCCATCCCTCATGCTAGTTCAAAAATATGCCGATGTCAGCAAAAATTTTGACAGAAAATAATAAATATAAAAGTTTGCCAATTTGTCTCTTGGCAGCTTAATAAGGCCTGTTTCAAGCAGTAAAACCAGTCAGTTGTCGAGAATAATAGTCCGCGTCCTGAGCAATTCTGGCTGACGGTTCCTGCTTTTGCAGCTGGGGAACACAGCTCTCACTGATCCAGAACCTCTGCAGTGCGAGCGTATTGGTGATGTGCACCATGCGGCATTCCGGACCGACGATATTCAGTGCCGCATCCACCACTTCTCGATCCGTTTCCATGACGATGGGGCACATGGCGGCAGTTGGATGCCCGGCGGTGATCGAGTTGACGGCTGTTTTTTTCCAGTCGACCTCTGCCGCTGCACTGGCCAGTGTAAATTCCGCGATCCCGATGCCGGTCGCATTGCCACTGGTCGCCGGAGTCAGACTTCGAATGTGGATCAGTTTTGTGCGGCACCAGTCCTGATCGGTTGAGGAATGGTCGTGAAACTTCCTCCCGACCACATTGGTGTCCAGTCCGGTTCCACTCAATTCCTTGCCGATCTCGTTGACGATCAGCAGATCGATTTCCTCCAGCGGGAGCCGTGGCATCAGTCCCGCTGCCCGCTGCAGCCAGAGCGGTTCTTCAGACATGATCTGGCTGGCCGGAAATGCCCGCAGATCCACCACGCCTTTCTGTTCTCCTTCGAGGATGGCAATTCCACCCAAAACGGGAACAGTCGACATGACGCAATTGGCCGCTTCCCGAATGAGATCATCAAACGAATGGGTACGAACAGCCCGATGATACGTTTCTGCTCCTGCCTGTTTGCCCAGGCCAACTGTGAGCATTTTCAAAAGGCCGGACTGGACCTCTCCCGTGAATTTCGTGTGAGGTTTGATCCGATTGCAGATCAGTAATGCATCAACTTCATGGCAGGCAGTGGATCGATGCACCGGAATATCATCCAGAACAAAAAGTGCCGATGATTTCCGTGTCCATCGTGTTGAGGCAGGGGACGGTCTTGAGCAGTTCATCCAGCCCCAGATTCTTGAGCACCTCGGTCTGGCCTGCGGAAGTGGCTCCTCCATGGCTTCCCATTGCCGGAATCAGAGCAGGTTTCAGCCCGGCCTGAATCAATGAGTCCACCACAGTGGTGATGATTTCTCTGAGTCCTGCAATCCCCCGGCTCCCGACCAGGATGCCAATCCGTTGACCAGGCCTGATGTCTGAGTTGTCGAGCAGTTTTTTCAGCTCACTGCTGGCCTGCCGGGCAGGATCGATCGCTTCCTGGGTTGGAGCAGTTCGTTCAATCCGCAGCATGGTGGGGTAAGATCTGCTCATTTCAACACACTTCACTTTTTATTGTCTCATTCTCAGCCACTCCCGCTGCAGAGGGCTGATTGGATAAACCATTTCGGCTGTGGGCAGATCGGGAATCAGCCGGGCGACGATTTCGCTCATAAGGTCATTCATCCCTGCCTGCGTTTTCGATGATACGGCACAGCACTCCTGTTTGGGAACGAAACCGCTCCAGGAATGATCAACGGGAAGATCTGACTTGTGATAAACGAGAATTGCTGATGGATAGGTTTCCATCAGTTTGATGGTTGCTTCATCGAGCGGGATGCTGCGGTCCACCAGCAGCACGATCAGATCCGCTTCCTGCAGTTTCTGGCGTGCCAGATCAATTCCCGCCGCTTCAACTCCGCTCGATTGATCCCTTTGACCGGCTGTGTCGCAGAGACGAATCGGCCAGCCATCCAGCGCCGTTTCCGTCTCGAGCAGGTCACGGGTTGTGCCGGGCTGGTCATACACAATGCTGCGTTCGTAGCCCAATATGCGATTCATCATCGAGGATTTCCCAACATTGGGCAGGCCGGTCAGCACCAGATTCCAGGGTTCGATGAGATGCCGGCCAAATTCTTTCCACTTGTTGGCCGTTTCCAGTTCGCTGGCCGACAAATCACCGTTCTGACAGCGTTGCCAGAAAGATCGTGCCAGGTTTCGCTGCTGCAACACATAACTTGCCGTTCTTGTGGTCAGGCATTCTGTGAGTACTTTCAGGACATCCTGCTCGTAAATGGAATGGAAGTCCGATGATTCCCTGGGACGATTCTGGACCCCGCAGGCAGCCAGATCCTGCACGATCTGCTGAACGGTGGCCAGTCCTCCATGAGGATAGATTTCGACTACATCTTCAGCGATCCGACAGACAACCAGTCCTTCTGTATTCCAGTTGCCATAGCACAGGCGGTTGAGCGGCAGGTCTGCCAGTGTTGGATACCGATTCCCGGAAAACAGAGATCGGTCTGCCTGTCTGCCAGCTTCAGTTACCGCCTGGAGATTGGCGTTCAATCGCAATGCGGCGACCGCACCACGTCCCGGAGGTGTCAGTTCCTGTATGGTTCCAGTCATTTTAAATCAGTATTCATTTTCATGGTTTCGAATCGTTTCCCTCCCCGGCTGCGCCGACCCTCCCGGAGGGAGGGTGTAGTCGTTATGTGCTTTTCTTTGGGGCTTCCGGATACTTTCAGGAGGCTGCTTAATAACACCGTTTCACCACGGTATCACAATCAGTTACGGACAGTGGCGATGACAATCCGGAATCCGATGGGCTCGGTCACTTCCTGGGGAGCAACCCCCTTGCGAGCGGAGGAACGCAGCATCGCTCCCTGGTCCTTGTAGCTTCCGCCGCGAACAACCTGCATGCCACCAAACTGGGGACCGGTGGGATCGGTGCCACCCAGCATGCGCATGGTGTGCACGGACTCGCACCATTCCGCAGCGTTTCCGAGCATGTCATACAGTCCCCAGGCGTTCGGTTCCTTGCTGCGGACCACGGCTGGTTCGTAGTCCCGACTCGGAATAATGCGATAAACCGCATACTTGGAAAGCGTAAGATACTGAGGATCGTCTCCATAGAAAAATGCGGTTCGCGTACCAGCCCGGCAGGCATACTCCCATTCTGATTCGGTTGGCAATCGGATTTCAAATTCACTGGTCAGTTCTTTCCGGTTTCGTTCTTTCGTCGTCAGTTCCTGGCAGAACTGCTGCACTTTTCTTCCATCCAGATACATCGCCGGAAACTGCGAATTATTGGCGATCTGATACTGCTCCCAGGGGCGTTCGCTGAACTGGGTGAGCCATTGCGCCTGGGTGATTTCTGTCGCACTGATCCAGAATCCGTTTTGGAATGTGACGGTGACTGGATTCTCAGTTGGTCCCCGTCCTGGTTCAGTGGGCGTGCTTCCCAGGCTGGCCGTTCCCGCAGGACACCAGCGGAATTCGAGATCCAGTGAAGTGAACCGTCGAGCTTCTCCCGGTTTGGTTCCTCGATACGGACCTCCAGGCGGAGCACCGGGTATTGGTGTGGTGCCAGGGGAGGCAATCGGTTCCGGTTTGAAGTTTTCAAAAACGATGACGGGGCGAAAGCCGATAAATTCACTGGTGTCATCGGTATTCCGTTCTTCCCTCGAGGTGCTGAGGATTTCCTCGTGAGTGGAGGTGATGTGACCCCCGCGAATGACTTTCATGCTGGCCCCTCCGGATTGATCGGGATCAACACCAGCACGGGGTTGTGAGGAAAAGACATCCAGACACCACTCGGCGACATTGCCATGCATGTCTCTCAGTCCCCATGGGTTAGGCTCTTTCTTCCCTACCGGGGCAGGGAAACGGCGAGGAGTCTTTTCGAAGCTGGCTTTGTATTGGGCAAACGTCTTGGCCAGGACTTCGCCCGGGTCGGAACCGAAACTGAAGCGGGTTGGCTGCTCAGCTCGACAGGCATATTCCCATTGCGCTTCGGTGGGGAGGCGGACCTCCAGATCGCCAGGCAGGTTTCTGCCAGACTGGATCTGAGTGGTCAGTTTGCGGCAGAAACTCTGGGCGTCGTACCAGGAAACGGCGAAGGCGGGAACGGTCA
>JAGQQT010000233.1 GCA_020426065.1 Planctomycetaceae bacterium
GGACGGATCAGAATGGGATGCCGGGGTGGAGCCGGATCTCGGGCTCCCTCGGCTGACTCGCATTCAATGCTGTAATAATGCGGATAAGTTCCTTCATCACTGATTAGCAGTTTCCAGTTTCCTTCGAGACGAGTCTGCTCTGCAATTTCCAACGGGAGTTGACCGGAACGGGATGCCGGATCATCCGCTTCATAAAGCTGGATCCAGGCTTTTTCGACCGGGATATTGGTTTGAGCGGTCAACGTGACTTCGGAACCCTCCAGGGCATCAATGGTGCCTTCAGTCTGCCGATAGGAAGGACGTTCGGTGTAAGCTGGTGGTGTGATCACCAGAGAATTGATGACCGCCACCGGTGCCGGTTTGATTGTCAGTACATATTCGGAAGAGCGGGCATCGCCCGCTTCAATCCAGTAAGTTGTGGTCTGGTCAATTCCCCGGCCATTCTCCCCGGTGATGACTCCCGTGTACTTTCCAAGATCATCCCCGGATTCCGTCAGGGAAACCTGCTCATCAACAATCCGGCGGTCTGCGGTGGCGTATTTCAACCAGACATTGTCTGGCACCTTCCCCTCGACATACACCGAGACTTCGACATGAGCCCCCGTGGTCACGACGGCAGATCCAGGAAGGATGTTGACCAGTCTTGTCTGGGTGGGAGCAGTACTGGCAGTCCACGGAAGCAGCACGCGCAGAATTGAATCGAGCGAGCTTTTCGGCCCCAGTGAAGCATAGCCAAACAAGACAACCACAACGGCGATCAGAACATAAAGGCGATGCAGCAATGCCTGGCGGTCAATTGCTTCTTCCACATCCAGGTTATTGAGCGTCAGCGCAGCCCGTTTCTCCAGACTTCCTCGAATATACGAGGAGGTCGGTTTGCCGTGATAATCCAGATCCATCAGTGTGAACAGGCTGTTCTGAAAATCCTGCTGGGACGTTTCCAGAGTTTTTGCCGCATACAGGCTGGTCACACTTCTGCGACCACCATCGCGATAGTAAACATATCCCGCATAGGCCAGACTCCCCACCAGCGAGAAAAAACCGAGCCAGCGGAGTGGAGAGGAGAGTCCCGCCGAGAATGCCCAATGATCCAGCAGAATCCAGAGCAGCATCAGAAAACTGATCGCGCAAACACTGGTAATCAGCAATTGCCACAGGTCTGCCTGCCGGATCAGAGATTGCGTCCGACGTACCTGAAACAGAATGTATTCGGCAAAGTCAACGTATTTTGGCTGCTTGACTTCTTCCGCATGTGACATGGTTCACCTGAATTCCATGAAATGGACCAGCCAATAAGAGGCCGGCAATAACTTCTCAACTGTTATTTTATCGGTTCGACGTCGTTCGAGAACAAAACGTTCCCCAGAATCTACTCCACCGCCACTTAATATTACCTATTCCATTAACCTGAAAGAGGTTACAGCCATTCCCTACACCAGTCCACTCTGTTTACGGAGAGTCCACTCAACACTCAGCAGTGCGACAAATAGAAGTAAAATCGGCCAGCCATCCCACAGATTGACCGACTTGACCGCCTCGTCATCCTGCTCCCAGGGTTTTCGCTCGAGATACTCCCGCAGGAATTGAACCAGATCCTCTGGAGTGACAATCTGTGAATCGGTTGTCAGCCCCGCTTCATTCACGATCTCCTGAAGCAAGCCCCGATCCACAACCGGATGATCCAGCTCCAGATCCCGATCATGCACCAGAAATCTCGACGTAATTGGGAGAGCAACAGCCTGCCCATTTGCCAGAGCGGTGACTTCGATAAAGTAATCACCCGATTCCACCGTCTGGTCAAACGTGGCAATCTTCCCGATCTCCGTATCAACACCGGTAACAGACTGTTCTTTCCCGGCAGACTGACTGACGATCACCTTAAATTCGCAATCCAGTCGAGGAGCTCCCTCGTCATCTCGGGCACCGTATTCAATCGTGACCCGACCACCGGGATCGACCGACTTCGGAGTCACAAGCGCCCAGACTGGTTGATCGGTATCCAGATCCTTGTGAGCCAGCCAGAGCACCGCCTGACGCCAGAAGCGACGATGTACCTCCGAAAACCCAGACTGGGCCCACAGGTATGTCTGATCGAACGCAAAGCACATCACCCGACCACGACCTGTTTCTGCAGCGATGATGAGCGGGATCTGGGTTTCGGTCTCCGCCAGCACTTCCACGAAATCCGACTTCGGCTGAATTCGGGTTGCCCCCTGCAAGGGAGGCAACTGCTCCCAGGCACGCCCATTTCCGAGCGTGCCATCGATGCGGGTCACATAATGCCGATTCCCGGCATCGGTTGGCAGGAAGCGGATCTCGTCCTGAAGCTGAAACTGTTCGTTGAAAACACCCGCAGGCTGTAAATCACCGGGCCGCATCAGGACAGGAATATACTCCCTCAGCGCGGAGGAGGCATACCCGCCTGGTCCGTAGGTGTGATAACCACCCAGCATCAACAGGCCCGCTCCCTCCTCGACTCTGCGAGCCAGCAGGCTGAGATTGTCTGCCCCAAACTGTTCAGCCGGAACATCTCCAATGACAAACACATCATAACGACCTTTTTCGAACCATTTCGGATCGACAACATTCTGATCTCCAAACGAACCCGAACGCATCAACTGAAAGTCGACCTGAACCTTCTCCGAGGAATTCAGCTGACGCACGGATTTGACTTCCGTACGAAAGATATCGAAATAGGCCACCCGCAATCCGCCCTGCCGGACGGTGATCAGTGTTTCGCGACGGTTATTGCGCTGCTGAACCTCGCCTTCCACTGCCGAAACCTCCACCCCCAACTTGTATTCCCCCACAACATCAGGAGTGAAATACATCTCCACCGTTTCTGATCCGGACGCCAGCCGGGTCTGAATCTGGGCAGTTGTTTTGTCAAATTCCGAATTTGGGATGGGATTCATCGGGCCAGACTGTCGAGCTTTCAACTGACTGCGATCTTCCAGCAGCAGTTTCACATTCAACGTCTGGTCTGGAGCACCATCCCAGCGGACATTTACCCGGACAGGTACCCGCTTTTTGACAAACACAATTGGATCGACCTGGATTTCCTCGATGGCGACATCCGAAGCCAAATCTGTCGCTGCAGTCTGGCCGACGGGTATTCCATAAATCGAGACCCCCAGCTCCGCCAGTTCTCGAGCGGCAATCCGTGGACTCAGATCGCGTGGAGGAACTGATCGCTCTGCTCCATCACTCAGCAGAAAGACGGCAGTCAACGGAGACTGCACATGACGTTGAGCAGCATCCTGTAAAATACTGCCAATAGCAGTCTGTGCCCCCGGAGTCTGCTCGCCAAATTCATCGACCGGATGCAGTGTCGAATCAAAATCGAAATAAGAGATTTTGACATCATCCGCCAGCGAAGTCAGTTCTCCCTGGATTGACTCAATGGCCTGCTGCAGTGACTGCCTTCGTGTGATTCCACCCGGTCCATCGGGGATGGACATACTGCGACTTTGATCTCCCAGAATCCAGATCTCAGCATGCTCCCCATCTGGAGATATCCACTGCAGTTGTGGTCGTATCATGCTGATACCCAGCAGCAGAACTAAGAGCAGCCGGATCCCCAGCAAAGTCAAACGTCTGCCGCGAGACAAGCCGGATGTCAATCGGTAGCCGTACCAGACCAGGACAGCCATTCCGACTGTCAGCAACAGGCAGGTCAGCACAGACCAGATCGGATCGAACTCAATGCGGAGTTGCAACATTCAGGCCGCTCCCCGACGTTCGGCCGCGTTCCGTCCGTAAAACACATTGGCAACCAGATGCTCCAGCAGAAACAGGGCCAGCAAAATGGCAATCAGCAGTGGATAAGCCTCGATACCAATCCGCCCCATCAACACACTGCGTTCCAGTTCTGCCAGTGTCCTGGAGAGCTGCCAGCGCCCCGCTCCAAACAACTCATCGAGTTCCGTTTCACTTAAACGGGTCATATCCGTTTCGAGCAGCGGAAGCTGAAAACTGAATCCGGGAGGAATCAGTTTCGATTCTGCCAGAATCAGCCTGTAATTCCCCACCTTATCCAGCAGAAAATCCTCATCATACTGTTTATTCGAACGGGAATTTTCCATCGCTTCGCGGTCGGGGATGGAAACGATCAGTTGAGGATGGCGAAACGGAACCTGCAGTGGAAACTGAACCAGCCCCGGTTGTCGCAGCAATGCCTTTTGTGGTGGAGTCTCAGCGGGAAGATCAATCAGCATCGGCATACCGATCACCCGGTTGACGGACCGATCCTGCAGTCCACTCAGAAACCGGGTCAGATGGTCCCCCCAGGCTGCGTAAATCCAGCCCAACCGGGCCAGTTCACTCCAGTTCCTCCGCTCCGAAGCACCCTCAAGATCAACTGCCGTAGACATCATCGCTACATGCCCCCGCCCCCAGCGTCCGGCAACCAGTGCAGGCACTTGGGTTTCGGGTGAGAAGGTTGCCAGAACCTGGGCACCTTCCGCAGGATCGACCTTCCAGTAACGATGCACCGTGGCAGAAGCAAACATTCCCAGGGCATCCATTTCATTCAGATATGAGAAGACCGGATGTTCTGGCTGCGAGATCTCAACATGCATCGGACCGGATGCACGGGAGTGGACCTGCACTTCAGCGGGCAACCAGGTCTGTTCCCGAAAATTGGCCGTATCGATTCGGGTACTCCCCAGCAGTATCCCTACCCCGCCACCGGACTCAACATAGCGTTTCAATGCATCCCAGCCTTGCGGCGTCAACCGGGAAACATTGAGCAGGTAAATGACGGAAGGTCTGTTCTGTTCCGAAACATCCTGCAGTGCATGTGCCAGTTCGAGCGGGGAAAGTTGAGAGACCTCATACTGATGTCCCTCCCGCTCCACCAGCCCGTCAGGAGCCAGTGCCTGCTGCCAGACGTAGGATTCCCCCTCGTCTTCCGCCACAATCCAGACAGGCTGACGTTCATGAACTGAGACTGTGAAGGGAATAAAATTATCACAGGAAAGTGGATCACTGCGAATCAATCGCAACTCACCCTGGAACGTTCCGGGATGATCGGGAGTGAAATTCATATCCACGCGAGCCGTTTCCCCAGGCTCCACTGCAATCAGTTTCTGATCCCGCTTGGTTGGATCGGAACGCTCATCTCCCAGGTACATTTCCACAACGGCGCTGAGTGTTTCACTGGTCTGATTGAAGATCTCCGCCGTGACACGACATAAAAGGCCCTGTACGGCGTGATCATTGGAAACAGACAGGCTGGCAAAACCGAGATTGGTACCCGGCTCAACCCCTACATCAATCAGGTAAACCTTTAACCACGGACAACGCTCCACTTCCCTTTGAATTCGCTCTGCCCCTTCCATTTGCCAGGCGGATCGAAAACGGTCCGTGTAAATGTAGATTTCGCGGATAAACCGATCCGAGAGTTCATCTCCCCCTTCCGCCAGAAATCGGGCCCGGTCCTCATCCTGCAGCTGGATTGCGGAAAGAATGGTTTCATTGAGCGGGAATGAGAGATCCTGGGCCCGAAACGTTTCCGCTTTGGACAGCCGGGTTTCGGCAGTCCGGAGATCATTCAGAAAACGGACCGGTCTGCGGACATAATTTTCCCCGATCGCGATCTGGGAACCTCGGGGCAATTGGCGGATCTGCTGTAGAGCCAGTTGTCTGGCCTCTTCGGTGCGTGTTTTATTCTCATGCTGATATCCCATACTCGCGCTGACATCAAACACCAGCACGGCAGAGACGGGAACATTCAGGTTTCGTGGTCCATCCGGACTGGCAATTTCCGCACGCACGCGACTCTGATATGGCCAGCCCACAAACAGGGCCAGCAGCAGGAGAAATCCAACCCCGCTCCCTACCTGTAACAAAGACTGACGCCAGCGCTGCTCATGAACATTTCGGCTTCGCTTCACCCAGTATTTTCGACCGGCCCAGATTCCCGCTGCCACGAGAAGTATCAACACCACAAAGCTGATCCATTCCCGGTTCGAGAAACCGTAGTTTGCGGCAGGTAATGTAGGTCTGGCGATTGCGATCACCAGAAGTGCAATTAACAGCATCCGCAACAACAACAGCAGCAGATGCCTTAACTGCAGTCTTTGAACACTCTGTCGCTTGATATTCTGCAGCAGACGCAGTGCTGGAAAGTCGAGCTGCTTGGGACGAGCCCGCATCAGCAGATGCAAAACCACCGGAACGGCAGTCAGAGCGAGTCCTGTTAGTATCGCAGGATGCAGCAGGGACATGGATGGGATGAGATCCGTCTGAACCAGGAATATGAGTGACTTCTGCTTGATTCTGAACGGAGATCGAACTCCGCAGGATCACTCCGGTTATGATAGTTATCTCGCTCCGGAAACGGAACAGGTTCAGCAACTCAGTGGGAAAATCCTATCGCCCCACAGGCAGGAAATATGCGCAGCCTCTTCAAACCACGCAGTTGATTGGGGGCATTTCTGATACGGCGATACCAAGAGCAGTTACCGTAGTGCTCAGTTTATTGTCAAATGCCAGTCAAAGTGTGCCACTGCTGATGCGCCAAGCAGTGGATTCACCCTCCCTCCGGGAGGGTCGAAGACGAGGCACTCGGCTTCGGGGAGGGCATTTGTTATGAGCGTTTCTAACGTACTTTCCCT
>JAGQQT010000234.1 GCA_020426065.1 Planctomycetaceae bacterium
TCTCGCACAAACCGCCATCTGACATCACGCCGATGACCTTCAGGGTTTCGCAGCAGTTACTGTTTCCCTTCCGACAGGGATAGCAGTGACCGCAGTTCATATATGGTTCCACACTGCAGCGGTCTCCCGCCTTGATGTTGCTGACTCCCGCACCCACTTCCAGCACTTCCACGCCAAGTTCGTGCCCGGGAATGCGGGGATAACTGAAGAAGGGCATCTTCCCCAGGTAGCCGCTGTAATCGGTGCCGCAGATCCCCATCCGATGCGTGCGGACGAGCGCTTCTCCCGGACCGGGCTGACCAGGCTCGGCAATATCAATCTGCTGAAAATGTTTCGGTTCAAGTAACTGAATGGCTTTCATGGCCGTTTCCTGAAGGGATGAGCAGAAGCTGGTAATGATTCCATCGCGAGTCAACGACTGTGATGAAGTGATCTCATCAACTTCTGCAGGGTTGTTTTTTGAATCGGAGTCTCAGGCGTCAACGAACGGAGTATCGTTATTTTCGGGTCGGCCTTCGATATAAAACCAGTTGTGAATCGGTTTCAGGATTTCCTGAACCTCTGCCAGCAGAGTTTCATCGATTGGCTGTTCGGCCCAGTCAACCCATTGCGAAACCCGTTCGGGATTGGCCGATCCGGTGACACACGTTGTGAACGCCGGATTGGCCAGCGAAAACTGCAGGGCCAGCTGAGCAATATCGACACCTCGGGACGCACAATGATCGGCCGCCCGTTTGGCAATTTCCCGCACTTTGGGAGTCGCCTTGTGCCAGGGAGGCAACGAGGCATTGGTCAGGAGGCGGGCGGAAAACGGAGCGGCGTTCATCAGGCCAACTCCCTGCTCCTCACAGATTGGCACCAGTTCCAGGGCCATATCATTCTGGAGTGTGTAATGATTGTAGGTGAGCAAAACATCGATTTTGGCATTGGCCAGAATGTACTTGAACATCTTCATCGGATAACCACTCACTCCTATGAAGCGAACCTTCCCTTTCTCTACTTCCTTGCGCAGAGCGGGGAGTGTTTCTTCAACAATCTGGGACATCTCGACAAATTCCAGATCGTGGCAGAGGACGATATCCAGATAATCGACCTTCATTCGCTCCAGAGAAATGTCCACGCTCTCGTGAACCCGTTTTGCACTGAAGTCAAAATGCTGTCCGGCATAGCGGCCCAGTTTGGTCCCCAGGTAGTAGCTGTCTCGGGGGATGTCAGGCAAAACCCGTCCGAGCAGCATTTCGCTCATTCCCCGCCCGTAAAAGGGTGAGGTGTCGATAAAGTTCATCCCCCGTTCGAGAGCCACGTGCACGCTGCGGAAGGCTTCGTTCAGATCGATGCTGCGAAATTCCTGGCCCAGAGACGAAGCCCCAAAAGAGAGCGTCGTCAGTTCCATGCCGGTTTTTCCCAGAGGTCGCTTTTCCATGGGGAGTCCTTTTCAATACCTGCGAGCGGAGTAAGTGGTTCATAATTCATTCTGATTGAATGGTCCCCATTTTGACAGGCCGGCAAAGGATCTCCATGGCAGGACTTTACTTCGACATGTCAATAATTAACCTGTATTGTCATTGAGATCCACAGTGAATGATGAGGATAAAGTGGCCCCTATGACAAATATCCAGTTGGAACGCGATCCTCTTCCGGAGTTTGTCTCCCGACAGGTGACCGAAGCACGCCGGTTTTTTCTGAACCTGGATCCCAACCGGACCGCTCCTCTGGAAATCGTCTGTGGCGGAGTGGAACGAATGCGGCCGGAGTATGTGGTCGACCGGGTCAATTTCCCTTACTACGCTCTCGAATACGTCGCGGCCGGGCAAGGCTCTCTGACAATCTGCAATCAAACTTTTCCTTTAATAGCTGGTTCGGTTTTCGCCTATGGCCCGGGAACTCCTCACACCATCCAGAACGATAAGCAGGATGGGATGCGGAAGTTCTATCTCGACTTTGTCGGTACGAAGGCCACCCGATTTCTGCGGGAGGCAGGATTGATTACTGGTCGATCAGTTTATGGAGCGGTCAATGTGGGGCGGCATCATGAACTGACGGGGATCTTTGAACTGCTGCTGACCAATGCGGTCGAAAGTGGTCCGCTGACTGGCACTGTCTGCGAGTCGATTGTCCAGCTGCTGTTTCTGAAAATCCGCCAGTTAAGAATTCCGCAGGGAAACCAGATGCCCCGGGCCTACTCCACTTATGAGCAAATTCGCCAGCATATCGCCGAGCACTTTCTGGATCTGCACTCTGCTCAACAGATTGCTGAACAGTGCGACGTGACCCCGGTTTACCTGTCGCGATTATTCAAACGGTTTTCATCGTGCGGGGCCTATCAATACCTGCTGCAGTTGAAGATGAATTATGCAGCCGGACTGTTGATGAACGAAGGGCTGCTCGTCAAAGAAGTCGCCAGCAGACTTTCTTATCCCGATCCTTTTCAGTTCTCACGCTCCTTCAGAAGAGTCTACGGCATCCCACCCGCAGAACTGATTTCCCATGGGCGTTCCTGAAGGATCCGGATGATCTTCATTCCGAAGTAATAAAGAGTGCCTGACCAAGATGCACAGAGTATTCACTGATCACCAACTGTCGTGGATCCCATGTGAAACCAAGTTAAGCCCTGACAGAGTTGTCGCTCCTGAGGCATGCGCAATTTCAATCAAAAAAGCTGGTGCCATTTCAGATTCGAAACGGCACCAGCTTTTGATATCGGGAAGATTTTTAGATTACGGAGTGTACTCGAAGCGAAGGCCGACTTGGTAATCGGCGGAGCGGCCCAGTTCGTGTGAGAGTGGCAGATTCACCGCGAGTGCTCCGCGGACATTCGTGTTCCGCAGGAACTGAATACCGCCACCAGCAACATATTCATCCCATGTCGCCTGTGTTCCGCCTCCGGGCACTAAAATGGAATCAAGTGTGCTGATCGGTGTGGTGTAGTGGAACTCGGCGAAAGGAGCGATTCCAAAGCCAGTCAATTCATCGCGGACTGACCAGTAGCCTGCCTGCAGATCGAGGTCCAGCATTTGCTGGGCACGGACTCGGGCTGTCGTTCCATTTCCACCTCTTAAGTGCGATCCGTTGGCATCGAAGGCGACCGAACAGAAGCCCTGGAAAAAGAGTCGATCCCGTTCATGCAGAAAGGCAACAAAGGGTGTGATTTGAACGGAATCGGAATTCTGCACTCTGCTACCTAATAACTTGGAATGGGCATTTGTTGGCAGGCCAACCAGGAGACCAGCTGAGTAAGAGGTATTGTCCGTTTCAGCCAGTAATATTTTGGCCGTGATATCAATGCTTCCGATTTCGGAGTCGGAATCTGGAACCCGAATCGTTGGAGGAGGCCCTGTTTCGAGATCGCCGAAATCTGCCGCCCGCGTGGCTGCAAAGGGAACGCGAACCATAATGGAGGCCTGGCCATCCCAGAACGTCTTTTCAATGCCGAACAGCATCTGTTCGACATCCATGTCCGACGGACTTAATTGCACATTGTCGTAGTAATCGGCACTGAAGAAGACGCGATCGATGGGAATGGCACTGTTCGATTGGGACACTTTTACGCGACCAACCGTGCCACCGTATTGCGTCAAGGATAGCTCACCTGTAGGTGCTCCAACCGCAGGCAGATCCCCAAACAGGGAACCGCGGAAATCAGAGTTTCCGTGCATCATGGGTATGAAGTCAAATGGGCATCCACAGCAGGGATCACAACAGCCATCGCCACAGCAGCCGTCGTCACCATCGCGGAACCAGCGTTGCAGACGCTCACTGAGGCGTCCCATTCTGCCGCCCCACAAGGTTTCGCAGTCACAGTAATCCGTGCAGCTGTCACAGCAGCCGGGGTAATCAATGTCGCAACTGGAACTGTATGAACTCTGGATGATTTCCTCGGTGGCATCTTCGGCTTGGACCAGGTTGACCAGACCACAGGCAAGCAGCAATGCAGCTCCCATGTGGAGATGTTGTCTGAAAGCGCTCATGTGACATCCCTGTCTCTATACAATTGTGAACTCACATTAAAGAGAATATCTCTCCCATCCGTTAATTTCGAAATGAACGGGTAGGATCCATATAATCGAAATAATTGTTTCCTTGCGGTTTGTAGAATCTGCAAATCTGCCAGCAATTATTCGCCACAACAAGAAAAGCCTTCGCATCTTCTCCTGCTTCCACTCGCCTGGTCTCCTACTACGATTCTTGTTTCAGCTCGGTTGGAATTCGATCCGCTGGCTCCCGGTTAGGAGCGATGGATTCCTTGATGACGATTCAAAGATGGTTTCCGTTCTGGCAAGTCAGGCTGTGCCGACGCTGTGCTTCATTGAAAGTGATTGACAATGCGTAGTGGTTTCGAACCAGTACATTAACCACAGGAGTTGAGTTGTGGGACGGTTGGTATCTGACCGTCAGGCACAGCCTGACCTGACAGGCGTCCATTTCGATGGGTAAAAGTGCGTCTTCAGGTGTTGAGCTGGTTCCACTGTCGAGTTTGATGATGGACTGGTGTAAGATTCGCACCAGAGGAAGAGGCCTGATAAGTAAACCCCTGAAATGAGCTTTCAGATGACAAGAATGATTTGCGTTGCCCTGTTCTGCATTCTGTTTGCTGCAACCACATGGGCTGAAACCATCCGGCTGCCGGTTGTCCAGGACAACTCGATTGTCATGGTCGACGGTGAATGGTCTGAGAATGCCGGATCGAGTGGCCGCATCCGGATCAAGGGGAACCAGCATATCGTGGCAATGAGCTTCGATCTGTCTGCAGTTCAGGGAAAGAAAATCAGCAAAGCAGAACTCGTCTGTCATGCAGCGGCGGAAACAATCTCAGCTGTGACGATTTCCACCATTGCAGCACCCTGGCAGGAAATGACTTCGACCGGATTGACGGCGGGGATTGAAGGTTTGAATGGATGGGGCTATCCCGGTGCCAGATTTCCGGCCATTGCGGGCGGGAATGCGTTCACGCTGACTCATCTGGCAACATCTTCCCTGAAAGATAACTGGTACCACTGGGAAGTTCCCGCCGAGATGGTCCATGCCATGTCTACCGGAGTGGCCTTTGGACTGGCCATCCATGAACACGATGCCGACTATGGTCGGAACCCGACCATCTTTTCGCGTGAACAGTCCGGCAAGCAGCCCTATCTGCTGGTTGAAGTCGATCCCGAGACGGAACCCGCTCCTTTGCCTCCCACAGACCTGAAACTTGTTCCGGTCGATCAAAATACTGCCAGACTCACACTGCAGGCACCACGAAATGGATTTGCCTATGAAATTACCGTGGATGGACAGGCACTGGGGCGACACAACATTCCGCTGGTCAGTCCCGGCAGCAGGCAGAGCATTCCGCTGCGGGATCTTCCGGAACGCATCACCAGGCCGGGAAAGCATACGGTCGAAGTGGTCACACTGAGTCGCACTGGCAAGCGGTCCAGATCAGCAACCGTTCAGGGAGAACTCTTCCAATCTGCTCCACTGGAATTCCCTTCACTCAAAACGCAACCGACTGTCCAGCCAGTCTATGCAGATCTGGCCATCATTCCGGTGACCGACAAATACGACCGGAGTGGTCAGCCCGTCGGGAACTTGCCGGATCACTACCGCACACAGAACTCACTGTTTGATGGTCAACAGATTCGCCTGACTGCTGCCGCTGGTGAAGTAGCTGGATTCCAGGTACTCCTGCGTGGCAAAGGGGATGTTTCACTGAAGTGCCAGCTGGATCGTCCAGACTGGCGTGTCGACCTGTTTCAGGCCGTGTATGTCCCCGACCAGGGACGGCTGATTCCTGATCCACTCTTGCCCCTTGCGGCGACGATTCCCTTGCAGCAGGATGCGGATCAGTCTGTGTTTGTTGATATTTATATTCCGTTCACTGCGTCGGCGGGCGAATATAAAGGAAAACTGTCAGTCTCGGATGGGCGCGAGATTCCTCTCACGTTCACCGTGTTGCCGGTTCAACTCCCCAGGAAGGCGTCGTTCCTGTGCGAGATGAACAGCTATGGTCTTCCAGACCATGTCGACCAGTTCTATGACCTGCAGCAGGTGGCGTATGATCATCGGGTGCATGCCAACATTCTGCATTACTCCCATCACACCGCCGCTCCGGGAGCGAGAAAGAGTAATCTCGATATGCGTCTCCGCTCCGGCAAGAGGATGGACAACAAACGATACGATGACGTTCAACCCGGCGCGAAGCAGGCGTTCTGGGACGACTTTACTGAAGCCTTCGGACCTTATCTGGATGGTTCCTGCTTTCAGGATGGACATCGCGGTCCCATTCCGGCTCCCGGTTTTTACCTGACGTTTCATGAAAGCTGGCCGCTGAATTGCCGGGCCTATTTCAATGGTGATCCCGATGCGTATCGGTCTTTTGCGGACAGTCCTGTGTACGCAGAAACTTACGTCAACATACTGGCCGACTTTGCTCGACTCGCCAAATCAAAAGGCTGGACCGAAACCGGCTTTCAAGTGTACTTCAACAATAAGGGATCGCTGAACGAGAAAACGAAAGCGCCCTGGATTCTGGATGAGCCGGCCTCCTGCTGGGATTATCGAGCGTTGCAGTATTATGGAGAACTGACCGACCGGGGGAGAAAAGATGCGCAGGGCGTTCACATCGATTACCGGATTGA
>JAGQQT010000235.1 GCA_020426065.1 Planctomycetaceae bacterium
TCGGTTGCCTGTTGATTGGTTGTCACCCGCAGGAGATCATGACGGATTGATTCCAGGTTGACGCGGCTGGCTTTCAGGCGATCAAGCGCATGCAACAAGGCGGGGTAGTTATTGGCGGAGATGGCAGAAGAGATAATGTCACTGGTAAAGCCTGCCTTGGTCATCATGCTGGAGAGCTGGGATTTTATCCGATTCTGCTCGCTGGCATACTGCTCCAGTTGATCAACCAGTCCAGAGTCCGCCGGAACTCGGCCCAACTGCAGATCTGCTGAGGCAGTGCGTACACGTCGCGCCAACGACTCGGCGGTCTGTTTCAAGTGTTCGATGGATTGCTGCAGTTCAAGAGCCATGACTAAGTTCTCAGCATAACTGTGCATCGTTCCAGAGTGAGTTCAGATTGAGTCTCTCTGGCGAAACGAGATGATGGGCGAAGGGGATTACAGATCCGCATCGACATCGGCATGAATACTTTCCCCTTCCACCAGTTCGTGCCGGATTTCTCCCGAGGCGTCCGCAGTGGATTTCCGGGCGGGGGAAGGTTCATTGAACTCTGGCCGTTGCTCCAGGGCTGAGATCAGTCGATCAAATACGGCAATCTGCACCTGTTCTGACTGAAATGAGTTCACAACAGATGCCATGCCGGGCAGGTAGGAGATCAGGGTTTTGTAACTGACGCTCACGATATTGACTCCCTTGAATGAAGATTCCTGCTGAATGTGGTGTGCTCAGGTTGAGCAATGAAGTTGAAGAATTATCTGGCCCGTCCACGTAATACGGCCATGGTCACATTCCGTCCGAACGCATCAGTAATCTGCCGCTGGTTGTCCATCCAGCGATCATCAGAAAGTTCTTCCGGGCGTGTGATCATTTCATAGAGGGCCCGGTAGGCGGAGTCCGGTGACATTACCTGTTCCACGGCCCGTTTGCGGTCATCCACACTGCCTGAGGTCAGTTTTGTAATTACACTGTTGACCAGTGAACTCATCTTGTCGAAACCATCACGATCTGTTTCGTCAAAGGATTTGACGAGTTGCAGTCGGTTCAGTTTATCAATGGCATCCTGCCGCAGCTGAATCGATCGACAGGAGTCGATAATACCCTGCAGATCGGTAGCTGATCGTTCCATGGGGGCCAGCAGTGGATGGTCCCGCAGTTTGTCTGCCATTGATCCGATTAGATTCTGCACATTGCGAATCTCATCGGCGATGTAACTCAGCTCGACAGATTCCCCACGCTGCAGGGAATCAGCTGTTCGCTGCATCATCCCGGCCAGATCCTGCATCCGCATGCGGAGGGATTCGGCGGACTGGGGTGTAATTTCATTAGACATGTTCATCGATCCTCGAATCTCATCACAGGAAGTAGTTTCAAACTGGTCTCATGCCGGGAAGAGAAACAGGAAATCAGTTCCTGTCTCTTCCACTGGTCATCTGGTTTTCGAGTGCTGTGTCGCTGGCGTTGAAGATTCCAGCTCGGCCCAGTCAGTCACCCGATAAGTCAAACATCTTTTGAGGCCGTGAGGGTCTTTTCAAGTCGTAGTCAATCAGTAGTTCTGCACTGAATTCACCGCAGGAACCCGACTAGTCCAGAACGGATTCTTTACCAGGTGAGGTGAATTTCGTGGAAGATCCCACCTGAAAACGACCTGTGAACATGGAGCCTGATTCGACGTTCAGATTCTTTGTGATCACATCGCCATCAATTTTACTGGACTGGCGGATGGTCAACAGGCCGCTGACAGTGACAGTTCCATTCACAGAGCCTGCAATGTCGGCATTCTCGGCCGTGATATTTCCCTGAATGTTGGCGGTCTGGCCGATAATCAGCTGGGATTTGGTGGAAACATCTCCGGTTACTTTACCATTGACGTTGATGTCTCCATCGGCCATGACGTTACCTTCAATGACCGTTCCTTCGCTGATAATGTTGTTCACCTTGGCTGGAGCTTTGGGTTCCGGCTTGCTCGGTTCCGGTTTTGAAGCAACAGGTGCAGCAGGGGCAGGTGCCGGGGTCTTGGTGTTTTTCTTATCTTTGAACATCTCTGAAACTCCCTGATTTCAACTTGAAAGACGCAGTCCGAAACTCGAAGGATCTGTCCGTTCCGATTGACTCTGCACGGATCAGTAAACAATTTCAACTCCAAATCAGCAAGATTCACTCGATAGGAAACGACACTGGATTTGAAGTGATGATTTGACAACCTGAGCGTAGCGAGGGCGTACAACCCCTGAACAACTCTTTTTTTTCAGGGAAATACGGTTCCCGGAAAACTCCGTAGCTGTACCAGTTGTACGTATTTCCCGGATCGTCGAGTTCCGGCATCATGAGCCACGGGATGCCTACAAGTAGTCCGTCTGACCCATTGGCTGATTGGTGCTCTGGAATCTTTGCGAGAGGCGTAACTGCCTGAAAACAGACATGTTACGGATGGTTACTGAGGTTAAAGCCGGATGTGAATCCGCTGGCGATCCAGGATTTCCGCGATCAGCATCGCAGCCAGTACCGCCATCACCATGTGGCACAACAGGGTGAACTCCGATGAAATTGTCCCACCAGCCAGACGTTCTGCCAGGGGATGCAGGTGTTTCCAGAGTTCACGTCCCAGCCAGCCGGTTAAAGACAGGCTGGTCAGGGCTATGAGGAGACTGTTTCGCCCCATTTGTCGTAAGGGAGTTACGAGGGCACTGCATCGACAGACCTCGCAAACCAGGTAACAGACTGCAAACCAGGCCAGTGCGTATCCGGCAGCCAGTAATACCCAGGCGGGAGACATCAGTTTTTCAATCGCCGGTCCCAGATAGACATGGGCACCAAAACCGGCCAGGATGAGAGCAGCGGCCGCTCCGCACAATCCGATGAACTTGGGCCAGCGCGACCACGAGGAATCGGACAGGATGGAAGCACACAGATAGCCGAACAGCATCAGTGCCGTGGCGGGGATGAAGACAAAGCTCGTTCGACCGATCAGGCGGAATTCGGCATCAGGCTGGTTGGGCAACCGTGACATCCAGATTCGATCGGTCAGGTCAGCGACATTCGCCTGATAGGCCCACGCATTTTCCGGGTCGGGATTCACCGGGATTGCAGCAAGTTCATCTGGATATCGAACAGGTGCTGAGGATTCAAACCAGACGGCATAGCAGGTCAACAGCAGTGCAACCATTACCAGCTGGAACCATTTCGGGCCGCGGGCCAGAATGTAAGTGAGAAACCAGGAGATTCCAATGATGGTCAACGCATCCGTCAGAACCCAGCGAGTGTATTCTGAATGGAGCGACTGCAGAAATATTCCCAGCACAATCAACACAAAGGTTCTTTTGAGGATTCTTCCAACTCTTGAAACAGGATGATCATCCATCCGGGAGCGACGTCGCTTCCAGAAGAAAAGTGAGAGGCCGCTGACAAACAGAAAACCACTCAACACCAGATCGCGCACGCGCACAATCCCACCTGCATACAGGCTGACCCATTCCGAGGGAGCCGTATTGAATTCGAGACGACTGATCCAGGTTGCCAGGTTCTGTCCCTGAATGGGCAGAGATGACCTCATGGGTGAACTCAGATAGGCCGTCCCCAGGATCAGCACAACCAGCAGGGAGCCTCGAAACAGATCAATGGAGTCTACCCGCCGCAGATAGGTCCCCCGTGAACTTTTTCCGTCATCCTCAGATTCACTCAGGGGAGATGCATAGCTGCTGCGGGAAGCAGACAGGGCAGGAGGAATCGAATCCTCCCGCTGATTGGCATTTTCCTGGGCCAGTCGATAGGTGCCGGTCATCGGTTCGTTCACAATCTCGAATAAATGGAGCCGCATGTGTTGCAGACGGAAGCAACTCTCAGTAAACAATATCTCAGAGAGTCTTTCCACATCGTGACAGATTTCCCTGCCAGTTTCTCTCAGCAGAGTACAGGCGGGAATTGCTCACCTGCCCCGATCAGAAAATATCGCCTCCCTCAATTTACTTTGCTCTGGAGTTTGCTGATGACACGAATCCTCATGTTGCTGTCTGTTGCTGTAGTTTCATTCAGCGTCCCGGCAATGTCACGCGCGGAAACGACATTACCGAATGTTTTTACTGATCACATGGTTCTGCAGCGTGGTCAGGAAAACCGCGTCTGGGGTTGGGATGCTCCCGGAACTCAAGTTACTGTCACCCTGGGTGATCAGAAGAAAACTGCGACCGCCGACGCTGAAGGTCGCTGGGAAATCAAACTCAACCCACTGGAAGCCGGTGGCCCTCATCAGTTGTCTGTGAAAGGATCCAGCGAGGTCAACATTCAGGACATCCTGGTGGGAGAAGTCTGGGTCTGTTCCGGCCAGTCCAACATGGCCTGGAATGTCAACAGTGCCAATGATCCGGACCTGGAACGTTTGACCGCCAACTTTCCGCAGATTCGTCTGCTGACTGTGCCCAATCGTGACTCTCAGGTACACGAAAAGAATTTCACTGGTGCCTGGCAGGTTTGCTCTCCTGACACCGTGAATGATTTCTCTGCCGTAGGTTACTTCTTCGGTCGTCAGCTGCATCAGACTCTGAATGTCCCCATTGGGCTGATTGACAATGCCTGGGGGGGATCTGCTGCGGAAGCCTGGTGCAGTCGTAAAGCACTGGAAGAGTCTGGCAAATTTCAGGATCTGCTGGCCAAGTGGGACAATCTGGCCAAGTCTTACAATCATGAAGCAGCGATGAAGCAATACGAAGTGGCTGTGGAAAAATGGAAAACTGACTCGGCTCAGGCCAAGGCAGATGGAAAGCCTGAACCCAATCGTCCGCAACCTCCGCGAGATCCGCTCGCCGGAAATCATCGTCCTGCCAACCTGTACGGGGGCTGCCTGCATCCAATTATCGGTTATGGCATTCGCGGAGCCATCTGGTATCAGGGAGAATCTAATGCCGGACGGGCCTATCAGTATCGGGATCTGTTCCCGCTGATGATCACCAACTGGCGCCAGGACTGGAATCAGGGCGACTTCCCATTCTACTGGGTTTCACTGGCAGACTTCCGTCGCGAAGTTCCTTCTCCTGCTGAAAGCAGTTGGGCAGAATTGCGGGAAGCCCAGACAATGACCCTCTCTCTGCCAAACTCAGGTGAGGCGATCATCACGGATCTGGGGGAAGCAGACGATATCCATCCCCGCAACAAGCAGGATGTGGCCAAGCGTCTGGCCCGGCTTGCACTGAAAAATGAGTACGGTTTTGATATTGTCGCTCAAAGCCCACGCTACGTTTCTCACGAAGTGAGTGGCAACAAGGTTGTCCTGACTTTCGATACCTTTGGCAGCCAGCTTGATACCTTTGACGTGCGGGAACCGATTGGATTTACCATTGCGGGTGAAGATCGTGTTTTTGTGCCTGCCGACGCGAAAGTTGTGGGTGGTAATCAAATCGAGGTCAGCAGTCCGAATGTGCAGGCACCCGTGGCCGTCCGCTATGCCTGGGCAGACAACCCGGTCTGCAATGTCCAGAACACTCTGGCCATGCCACTGACTCCGTTCCGCACGGATGACTGGGCCGGTGTGACCGCTGGCGTGAATCAGTAATCCTCGATTGAATTGAGGGGCTTCTCAACCATGGATTCAGGTTGAGAGGCCTTTTTTTATGTTCTGGAACTGGCGAAGACCTGTATGAACTGGCCGGAACGAGTCATTTTCAGTGCCCTGCTGGTCATTGGTATTTGTGGTTTGCTGGCCTGCCCCGTGCTGTTTTTCAGCACATCCCATATTGAAAGCTGGCACCTGGCCCTGCTCGGAGAGCCGCTCCTCACATCTCCGATTCTGCTTTATCTGATCCGCTCGCTGAGCATGTTCTATGTGCTCTCATCACTGTTTACGCTCGCCCTGGCCAGAAATCTCCGCAGGTACCGTGTGCTGATCCAGTTCTGGAGTTTCCTGGCCATTGTCAAAGGGATTGTCATGCTGAGTATCGATCAGCAGCTCCCTTTTCCCGGCTGGTGGACTTTGATCGAAGGTCCCTCTTCGATTTGCCTGGGATCTGTTATGCTGCTGCTCAGTCCATTCATTCAGAGTGAGACCCCGAAAACTGTTTAACTATTTTCCTTCAACAAGGCTTTCACCATGCCCTCATTCCGGTCAGTCTGGCATTGCCGTTCTGTCGTTTTGCTGCTGCTCTGTTTCTGGTGTACATTCCTCTCCGCTGAGGAAGAAATTCAGATTGACCGTCGAACCAGTCTGGTACGTCAGATTGAGAAAGTGGAGCCGTGCGTAGTTTCCCTGTTCGCAAAAGCAGAAGAGGGCTCGGAGGGATCCACCGGTTCTGGTGTGTTGATTCATCACTGGGGATTTGTTCTGACCTGTGATCATGTCGTCAGAAATCGGCCAGGTTATGCAGTATTGTCTGGCAATCGGATCCGTCCCTACCGCATTGTGGCCCGGTTACCAGAGCATGATCTGGCAATTCTGCAGTTGGCTGGTGACGGAAAATACCCTTATGCCAAACTGGGGAAGAGTGGAGATGTGATGACTGGTGAGTCGATTTTCTCGGCTGGTAATCCTGGGGGCCGGGGTATCATTTTTACAACAGGCATCATCAGTT
>JAGQQT010000236.1 GCA_020426065.1 Planctomycetaceae bacterium
GATCACCGTGATCATGATCATCAGCTTCCATTTCAGGAGCGGTGGGAGGAGGAGCAGGTTTATCACAACCGGCCACATTAAAAATCAACAGAGATCCCGCCAGCACAAATGCTGGCTGGAATCGAATCAGGTTCCAGGACCATTTCCGCATCGGTCAAATCCTTCATGAGTGAGTGGAGGTCGTTCGTGGTTCAGGGATCGAACGACATGACATGTCAACTTCAGGCCCATTCAACTTCAGTTGAATCAGGGGACAGTTACGCTGACGTTGTCATAAAGTGAATCTGCCATCGAATAGATATAAACTCCCGGGCTGCCGGTTTCGTTCGGATGAGGGTCGACTGCCTCAACCGTCCAGGCTTCTGGTTCCGGCTCGCCCCGCTTCCAGACCTTGCCTTTGACGGTCGCCTGGCCATCGGCAATGTCAACTTTACATTTCATTGTGTACCACACATCTGGATCGGAACGGAATTTGACTTCCTTTGCCATTCGCAGGTGAGGAGCCCAGCTCTGGATGGCCGCCTTGCCAAAGTTTCCCTTCAGGATGAAGTTATACCGCTGGACGGTCACTCCAACACCGGGCAGTTGACGTCGAGACTCTTTCATCAACACGTCTGCCTGAACAGTATATCCTGTCATCTCGGGTGGACCGAGCCACATGTAAACCGAGGGACGTCCCTTGTTGGAAGAGTTGGACATTACCGTCTGTCCATCGAGTTGAGTCGGTTTGAACTTCAGGAAGGCATTAACCCAGGTGGGAGGGACCTGTGTGCCAGTCATCCCTTCAAAGTCCCAGCTCTCCGATTTTCCTGAGAAATAGCGGATGCGGGAGGTGGTGGTAATATCACCAGCGACAGCAGTGATTTCTCCTGCCAGGCTCTTCTCACCTGCTTCAAAGGCCACCTTGTTCCCCTGGACGCTCGCATTGGCAAAGCCTTCCGGCAGCTTCAGCTCGAAATCCAGATTTTTCAGGAAGACGCCGTTCTTGTCATAGGCTCGCAGTTCATAATCAACAGAGCCACTGCCATTCACGTAGGTTTCGTAAGGCATCAGACGCACGGTGGCAATATCCTCGCCAGCACTCACTTCTTCAGCCAGCTGCGGGATGGGATCTGATCCAGGGGTTTTGGATTGATCCGCAACACAGATCATCCGGTCCCGTGTGCAGAAATAGACTTTGCCATTGGCAATAGCTGGTGAGGCGTAGATTTCGTCATAGCCGGGACCAACCTTTGACAGCAACTGGGTGTGATAGAGACTTTCGCATTTCTCCCGGGATGGTTTGAGGATGTGAATGTTGCCGTTCACTTCCATCACATAAATTTTTCCGTCCGCCCAGACGGGAGAACCTTTTCCAACAGTTCCCAGGGAATGTTCCCACAGCTGTTTGCCGTCCTTGGAATCAAATGCAATCAGTTTACCGGTATCGCTGACGACATACAGGATGCCATCATTGACCAGCAGGCTGGCATAGCCCGCTTTGATGTCATCCACCCGCCATACGGAAGCGGTTTTGGTCACATCGCCAGTCCCGGTGGCATCAATGCATTCAATGCGACCGAATTCGATGGCATCAATATTGTCTTCACCGTTTGACATGAAAACATGGTTGCCATCAGCAACTGGAGATGAGTTCAGGCCACGTTTCGACATCTTGAAACCCCAGATGGTTTCGCCGGTCCGGGCATTGATCGAATAAATACCACCGTCAGGGTTACCGCCGATGAGCATCCTCTGGCCATTGATCACCGTGACGATCGGGCAGGAGTAGTTAGTGTCAAGAGGAGGACCACCAACCTGGGCCACCCACTGCAGGGCTCCGGTTCGTTTGTCGAACGCATAGTAAGACTGCTTGGGAGGAGGAGCGGCAGTTTTGCCCCAGTTGAGTCCAAAGAAGCTGACGATCACCCGGTCTTCATCGATGATCGGGGTTTGTGTTCGCCCACCGTAGCCGGAAATTTTTCCGTATTCTTCAAAGAGGGAATGTTCCCAGACGACTTTCCCTTCAGGTGTGTAGCAGCGGAATATCCCACTTACCGAGTGCACGAAAACGTTGCCGGTTTCGGGGTCACCCACCATCGCTGCCCAGCCAACGCGGGGAGCGGGGATGTCGGTCTGGAAGACGTTGAAGACATCTTTCCACAGCTCTTTCCCGGTTTCGGCATCCCAGCAGACAACCTGCTCACGGGCATGCACTTTTTCCACAGGATCGGTGACATCATCTGCGGTCCGGCAGTTCAGATAAACGCGGCCATTCATGACGATCGGAGTAGACCGCCCGCCGATTTCCGAGGTCCAGAGGACATTTTTCCCGGATTCCAGATCAAACGACTCCGGAAGATTCGTCTCCCGGCTGATCCCGTTCATTTCCGGGCCACGCCAGTGTGCCCAATCGCCTGCCTCGACCGTGGCCGAGAGCACCAGGCATATGGCAAAGGTGGTGAGGTGCGATAATTTCATACCCGATCTTCCTTCTGTCTGTGGGAGAGGCTCTGCTGGTAAGTCACGCGAGGATGTGTTTCTGAATTGTCCATATCCTGTCAGCAGCAGGTGTCGATCATGCGACAATCGATTCAAAAACCACAATGAGTGTACGACGCTCCAGAACAGTTGTAAACGGACTCAACCAGACTGCAGGGTTGGATTCTGCGGGAAATTCATGGGCTCTACCAATGCAAAATCAGCCGTTTTTCCCATCAAGAGCCGCTTGGTTTCTGCCAGACAGCTCGTCCTGGGATTCCTGATTTGCCTGCAGGGGATGTCTCTATTGTCGATGTTTTTCCGAGGGAACGTGCATCGAACGTCCGCCATCAACCGGCAGACAGGTTCCCGTAATGAACTGATTCTGTACAAATCCTTCCACCGCCCGGGCGAACATTTCCGGGCAGTTCCCCTTTTTCAGCAGTGTCAGTTCTCGCAGCTGATTTCCTTCTTCCTCGGAGAGTCCATCAGGAAACAGAATCGGTCCGGGATGAATACAATTCACTCGGATGTTCGGATTTCGTTCTGCCAGTTCGCAGGCCAGGACTCGAGTTAATGCGGGAATGGATCCTTTGGAGATGAAATAAGGGAGATGATCCAGATAGGGCCGCTCGATGGCCCAGTCGCCCACGGTCACAATCGAGCCCCCGCTCGACTGTGAGATCATCACGTTGCCAACCTCCCGGGCACACAGGTATGTGCCGAGTGTATTCACGGCAAACTGCTTCTGGATTTCTTCCACCGTGATCTCTTCCCAGCGAGTTTTTGTCCAGATCGAAGCCGTTGTCACCAGCACATCAATCTGTCCAAAATGATCGACAACGGATTTGACCATCCGCTGGACATCAGCCTCCCGTGAAACATCCGCCTGAAAGATTTCACATTTACAGCCCAGCGATTTCAAATGCTCTCGGGACTCACGCGCCTCTGCTTCTGATGTGCGATAATGTAGCGCAATCCGATACCCCAGCCCGGCAAAGTGTTCTGCCACAACATTTCCGACCCGCTTCTTGCCGCTGCCGGTCACCAGCAATACCGGCTGACCTATTGTTTCTACAGACACATTTCTCTCCCAACTCAAAACCGCCCATTGAATTGTGCAAATCGTATTTGTCCTCCCTCCAGGAGGGTCAGCGCAGCCGGGGAGGGCAATTCTGCAGAACGGCTCATGCCAGCTCACCCTCTCCGCTGGGTTGTTCCATTCCGGCGACTCTTCGGGGAATTGTGACAAGGTCACTTCATCTCTTATAGTATGGATGAGGCAACAATTTCCGAACTGACTAATTGGGAGAGTCTGCAGCTGATGATGGAATGCCGTGAAGTTCTCAATTATCTGGAGGAGTTTGCCCCGCTGCAGACAGCCGAGTCCTGGGACAATGTCGGCCTGCTGCTGGGGAGCCGGGATGTCCCTGTTTCCCGAATCATGACCTGCCTGACGCTCACTCCGGATGTTGCCGATGAAGCCATCAGACGCCAGATATCACTGATTGTGACTCATCACCCCCTGCTGTTTCGGGCGGTCCAGAAAATCACAACCGACACGGCAGAAGGTACCATGCTGCTCAAGCTGATTGAACATCAGGTATCGGTCTACTCACCGCATACAGCTTTCGACAACGCCCTGGCCGGGATAAATCAGCAGTGGTGCGAGCGATTTGGACTGCAGGATGTCCAACCTCTGCGTCCCTTTGAAAAAATACTGAGTGAAAACTCCTCTGCAGGTTCCGGGCGGCAGGGAACGCTGCCGCGACCCATCTCATTGTCCGAATTCATCGAACAGCTGAAGCAGCTCATGCAGATTCCCCGGATCCAGTTTGTCGGAGAAGGGCGGCAGATGATTTCCAGAGTCGCAGTTGCCTGTGGAGCGGCGGGGGAATATCTCGGCGATGCACACCGGTCTGGATGTGATCTGTTCATTACCGGTGAAACCCGATTTCATGGCTGTCTCGAAGCCCGCGCTCTGGGAACGGCTCTCATTCTTGTGGGGCATTACCAGTCAGAACGCTTCGCCTGTGAACAGCTGGCAGAGAACCTGAAAGGGAAATTTCCCCAGCTCTCCGTCCACGCCAGTGAAGTGGAATCGGATCCGCTCAACTGGAGCTGATTCCACTCTGTTACTCCTTCCTGAAAACCCTCGAGCATTCCTTATGGCCACTGCCACTCCAGTTTCCCGCCCTCAATTAAAAGATTACCTGGGGCTGGTCCGGTTCAGTCACACAATCTTTGCTTTGCCGTTTGCGCTGCTGGCGGCTGCAATTGCGTGGAAAACAACGGTTCCTTTTCGAGTGCTGGATCTGTTGGGGATTCTGCTCTGCATGGTTTTTGCCCGCACGTCCGCGATGGCGTTCAATCGATTTGGTGATCGCAAAATCGATGCGGCCAATCCCCGCACCCAGTCCCGTCATATTCCTGCCGGAATTCTGTCCGCCCGCTCAGTCCTGCTGCTGACAATTGGTTCCGGGCTCGCCTTCATTGCGTCCACGCTCCTGTTTCTCCCCAATCAGTGGCCCCTCAAACTCTCGGTTCCCGTTCTGGCCTTTTTGCTGGGATACACCTATGTCAAACGGTTCAGTATCTGGGCTCACTACTGGCTGGCAGCCGCTCTCATGCTTTCCCCACTTGCCTCCTGGGTTGCACTGACCGGCAATTTCGAAATCTGGCTCATCTGGCTGGCGGGAGCCATTTTCTTCTGGGTGGGTGGATTTGACATGATTTATGCCTGCCAGGATGCCGAGTTCGACCGGGACTATGGCCTGTACAGTGTCCCCTCCCGCTGGGGAATTTCCCGGGCGTTGAGGCTCGCTTTTTTCAGCCATGTCATTTGCCTGGGCTGCCTGGTGGCGTTCGGAGTGTTCAGCCCCCTGAGCTGGGTGTTTCAGATTGGTATCGGAGTGGTTGCCCTGCTGCTTCTGTATGAACATTCACTGGTCAAGCCGGACGATCTTTCCCGGGCGGGGATCGCCTTTTTCAACATCAATGCATTAATCAGCGTGGGACTGCTGGTGGTTGGCCTGGTGGATCTGCTGCTGGCTGGTACGTAGGAAATGCAGTTTTTCTCTGTCCCGATGAGAAACAGACGCGGCAGGTTGTCACAGAGTGCGAATCTGGCACAGGATTTCTTTTTCACGCGCATATTATACACTGTTCTGCGGTGTTGGATTCCTGTTTTCTGAAGGCGGTACTGTGATGGCTGGTTCTGATAACTCCTCTCTGATGGCTGAAATCGAGCAGAAAGTCCTGGCGGGCGAACGCCTCTCAGCGGCGGACGGCATCTTTCTGGATCGCCATGCGGATCTCCTCACACTGGGTCGGCTCGCCAATCTGGTGCGTGAACGCAAAAACGGTCGCTTCGCCTATTACAACACCAACATCCACCTCAATCCCACCAACGTCTGCGTTTACCGCTGCCGGTTCTGTGCGTTCCGGGCGGACCTCAAGGCAGACAAAGCCTACATCTTTACAGACGACATGATTCGGGACCGCGTGCGCGAGGCCCAGGAGAAGGGCGCCACCGAAATCCATGTGGTCGGCGGACTGCATCACCAGAAGAAGTTTGACTGGTATGTCGATGTCGTGCGGACGATTCATGAAGCGGACCAGGACATTCACATCAAGGCCTGGACGGCTGTGGAAATCAACTGGTTCAGTCATATCACGAAAAAACCTTATGACTGGGTCCTGCAGCAGTTGATGGACGCCGGACTGGGAAGCATGCCGGGGGGCGGAGCAGAAATCTTCGATGAATCCATCCGCAAACAACTCTGTGAGCACAAAGCGGACTCAGAACGCTGGATCGAAATTCATCGTGCCGCTCATCAACTCGGGTTGAGAACGAATGCCACCATGCTGTACGGCCATGTGGAACAGGCCGAGCATCGGATCGATCATCTCCTCCGTCTCCGAACTTTGCAGGATGAGACCGGTGGCTTCCAGACCTTCATCCCGCTTGCCTTCCATCCGGAAAACACAGGACTGGCCGAGATCCCCAAGCCGACCGGTCAGATGGACCTGCGGATCATCGCCCTGAGCCGCTTGATGCTCGACAACTTCGAT
>JAGQQT010000237.1 GCA_020426065.1 Planctomycetaceae bacterium
AGGTCTCCACACGAAAGACATTGACTCCGGTCTTTGACAACGAAGGCATGCGTCCAGCGGTCGGCAACGAGTTTCTGTTGTCTCGCCATTTGCCGGACGACATGCAAGGCCAATTCATTTACGCCTGTGTGATCAACATGCACGGAATGCCCCGCTTTGAAGTGGGAGACGAACCAGGCACTGCAGGCTTTGCAGGAAAACGGATTGAAGACCTCCTCAGTTCCACCGACAACTTCTTCCGCCCGGTGGATCCGCAATTCGGTCCGGATGGAGCCCTGTGGTTTGGGGACTGGTGTAATGCCCTCATTGGACACATGCAGTATTCCCAGCGCGACCCCAATCGAGACCATGTTCATGGTCGTATTTACCGTTTGGTTTACCCGCAGAAAGAACTGCTCAAGCCGGAACTGCAGTTTGAAAAATCGATTCCCGAACTGTTGAATCAGCTCGCTGCTTACGAACTTCGCACCCGATACCGTGCTCGCCGTGAATTGCGTCGTCGCGATGAGGCAGAGGTTTTGCAGGCAGTCAAAGCCTGGTTGCCAGCCGATGCCTCCCCAGAGTTATTGTGTGAGGCAATGTGGATTCAGGAAGGATTCCGCAAGGTAGATCCTGCTCTGATTGAAAAACTGCTCAGCTGTGATGACTTCCACGCTCGCGCAGCGGCGGTGCATACGGTCTGCAATGAGTCTCTCCGTTATCCGGATGTCATGGCCGTATATCGTCGAGCGATTGCCGATGAGCATCCTCGTGTTCGACTGGAATCGCTGCGTGGTTTGAGTTGGGTGCAGACGCCGGAAGCGGCCGAAGTCGCGCTCACCGTCATCGAAAAGCCGCTCGATTACTGGATTGAATACACCCTCGAACACACTCTGCACGCATTGAAACCGGTCGTGGATCCGGTGGAGCAGCAGGGACAGTTCCTGGTCAATGGATCCGAGCGGGCCCGGAACTATTATCGGGATTACAAGTTTGCCAGTGGCCCAGGCGGAAAAGCCGTTCAGCCTCTGAAGGAAGCAGAGGATGTGGATCTTCCAGTGGCCAAACGGAATGCCGCCATTAAGACTCTTGCCGGAGTCCGAGGTGGAGTCGCGAAACAGGGAGTGGTTGTGTTTGACCGTGTCTGTTCGGGATGCCATCAGGTGCAGGATCGCGGCAAAGCATTTGGTCCGAAACTGGATGGGATCGGTTCTCGATACGACCGGGAAAACCTGATCCGTCACATTCTGTTGCCGAACGAAAAAATCGCCAAAGGCTTCGAAACCGTTCAACTGGTCACCGTTGACGGGGAAATCTTTACCGGCTTCATTCTCAATGAGACTCCAACTGAGCTGACTCTCGGCGTGGCGACTCAGGATGGTAAAGGGAAGCAGGAAGTGATCAAGAAAGAGGACATTGAGCTGCGGAAGGATCTGAAAGCCAGTTCGATGCCTGAAGGCTTGATCAAAACGATTGCTCCCAGCGAGTTTCTGGACCTGCTGGAGTACCTCTCTGAGCAGACCGCATTTCAGATTTCTGCTGATGGCTGGATTACGACAGCCTTCGCAGATGTCGGCGAAATTCGCACGCACGGTCCCTGGCAGGAAATCTCACGGGATGCCGAACTGCAGCTGGGTGAAAACTTCCCGGATAACTGGCGGAAAGACGCCCATCTGCTGTTAAGTGCCGTTGACCCGACGACACGGGAATTTGTCTTCCATTCTCCGAATTCCAACTCGAAGGATCCGGCAGTTGTGATCCGGCTCGCTTCGCCCGCAACAATTGGGCACATCTCGATTCAGAACCGGCGTAATCCCCAGTTCTATGCTCGAGCGGAGGGTTTGACGGTCTGGGTTTCCGAGAATGGCACCGACTGGAAGAAAGTCTGGGCGGCCAAAGCACCGGCCGAACAATATGAAGCAGACCTCCCCGAAGGAACCAAAGGACGCTTCCTCAAAATCGGCCTGGATGGTACCGGGATCTTCCACCTGAACCAGGTGGTCGTCTACGGAAAACGGGACAGCTGATCCAGCCGTCAGGTCTGATTACCAAAATGAAAGCGGAGTTGTTTCTCAGAAACGACTCCGCTTTTTTTCAGACCTGGCCCATGGAAGCAACCTTACTTTTCAGCTTGCGGATCGCCTTGTATTTTTCATCGCTCACAATGGAAGCTGTGGTTTGCAAGGTTTCGGCAATCTGCTGTGTGGTTGCTCCCTGAATTGTCTCATTGAGAATGATCTGCTGACGCTCGCTCAATTCCGGGAGGAATTGTCTCAACAGATCCCGCTGCTCTTCCAGAGTTTCACAAACCTGTTCCTGACTGGAGGAGAGAATCGATTCTTCAGGCAAATCAGAATAGCTGCGGGTTCGACGCCAGCGCTGCAGCACACACCAGACGGCTCGATTCAGCTCTCGACGCTCATCAGAAGTTTCTTCAGACAGAGCGGTGCCCCACTGTTCCTGTTCAAGCCTGTGCAAAAGTTCGGCGAACACCGCCTGAGTGCAATCGTAGCGATCCTGTGGGGAAACATGGGCACGTTGCCACGTTTTGGCACAATAACGCTCAATCGAATTCAGAACGGGCTGATGAGCACTGGCATCCGGGCTGAAAGCCGTTGCGGCCAGAATCAGATAAAGAGCAGCTCGATTTTGCATCAGTTAAATGGCCCCTATGCGAAAACAGGAATTCCTGCCTCTATTGGACCGTTTCATCGGGCAATCTCGTCCAAAAAAATGGATAGACCCTGAAATTTTGTAATAAGTGCGTCATTTTCGGCACAACCGAGCTATCTCCTGTGAACATACACATAGTATGCCCCCAGCAAATCTTGTCCTTCGGCCCCTTGGAACGTGGCCTGCAGCGAAATCGGTCCCGGCTCTAATTCCACCTCAAAACTGATGTGAGTATTGTGCACTTGCGGTTCTGCTGAGCAGGATTGCCCGTTGATTTTCAATTCCGCAGAGTGAATCGGAATCGCCGTGCCAGCAATGTAGTTCCCGTCTGTCACCTTTACAGCGGGGAGCCCGGCAGCCAATGCTTGATCCGTTTCCCGCGGCCAGCGACGCAGCTCGAATTCGTATTTCCCCTGCTCTGCAACCTCCAGATACCAGACTCCGTTCTTCCGATCTCCCCGGCGAATCTGAACCTGCTGATCAATAAACACATCCAGCCATTCGCAGGCGGTCAGCATCTGGGGGTTTTCATGTTCGCTACCGATAATAACCCGCTGTGGTTCCCGGGCGAGTTCATGGACATCTTCCCACCAGCTTTCCAGGTGAGCACTCAACTTGCGGACGATCTCCGGATGTTGAGCAGCTACATCATGATCCTGATGAGGGTCAGAAGACAGATCAAACAGCATCCGATTTTCGAGCAGTCGCCAGCGTTTCCACATTACCGCCGCTCCATCTCTTTGTGGAATGGAGGGATTCTGCTTTGTGTAAGAAACTTTGAATGAGGGCATCCGACTGTAATTGATTACCAGTATCCGGTCCGGAAGCACTTCCACATCTTCCCGCAGGAGAGGAGCCAGGCTCATGCCATCCAGATCTTCAGGAACTGTATTCAGGTTGGCCAGATCTGCCAGAGTCGGGAGCAGATCCTGGACATGACACAAGCTGCTCTCTTCGCGAGGACTTCCCAGAGAACCTCCCGGCCAGCGGATCAGGCAGGGAACACGATGGCCTCCCTCCCAGAGCTGCGTCTTCTTGCCCCGCATGCCGGCATTAAAGTAGTCTTCACCCATCGTTGAACCATTGTCGGTGAGGAAAACGACAATCGTATCCTCAAACAGCTGATGCTGCCTGAGGAACTGATCGAGCTGACCGATGTTGTCATCAATGTTCGCTCCCATCGCCAGAAAGCTCACCAGGTTGTCGATTTTGTTTTGATTCAGATGCTGGACCACCTCCGGGTGAGCAGCAATCGACTGGCGAACAGGCTCCCGATACTTCTCTGGCACAAACCACGGCCAGTGAGCAGAATTGAGCGGAATGTATGCGAAAAACGGTTCGCCCTGCGGCAATGAGGCAATCCAGTTCATGGTCTCCTGAAAAAACACATCGGTGCAATAACCGGGAATCTGCTTGCGGGAACCATTCCGGATATAGGTATCGGAAAAGTAATCATTGTCCCAGAAATCCGGCACACTGTTGATATGCGAGGAAGGAAACCACAACGCTTCTTCAAAGCCGCGGTCTTCGGGACGAAAAGGATAGTTATCCCCCAAATGCCATTTCCCAAAGATACCCGTGCGATAACCACCTTCCTGAAAAACATTCGCCATGGTTTTTAGTTCTGGACGCAGCAGGGTCCGACCACTACTCACGTTCACCGCTCCATTGCGGAACGCATCCAGTCCGGTCATCAGTTGGCCACGAGTTGGTGTGCACATGGGCGAAACATGAAAATCGGTCAGCCGCATACTCTGTTCCGCCAGTGCATCGATCGCAGGCGTAGAAACGAGCGGATTACCATTGAAACCAAACTCGCCATACCCCTGGTCATCCGTCATAATCAGAATCACATTTGGCCGTGCCGGTTTTTCGGCGGCCAGAAGTGCGTCATCATGCCTCCAACCAGTCAGCACTAGCATCAGGACTACAAACAACATGGAATTGATCGAATGTTTGTTCTGATGAATAGTTCTCATGGAGTACACTCCCGTCCTGAAGAAAGCTGTGACCGAAGGGATACGATCACGATTCATTTCACTGGTCCTGAGATTCACCGTGGAATGGCTTCTTGCTGTTTTCCTGATGCTGCAGGAAAGCGAACAGGGCAATGATTTCCTGTTCGGTCAACTGCTCGAGCCCTCCAGCGGGCATGTTGGAGACGGAAGAAGTCTGGATCTCCTCGATTTCGCTTTGAGCAATCAGTGTCGCTTTGCCTTTGGGATCAACGATTTTGACGGAGCCCGGCTCTCCGGCGGAAAGCAGTCCAGAAATTGTTTTTCCATCTTTTGAAAGCACGGTGACGGTAGGATAGTCTTCGTGGATTTCCAGTGAGGGATAAAGGATCCCCTCGAGCAGTTCGCTTCGTTGCCGCAGTGCTCCGATGCCAGACAGATCAGGTCCAAAATTCTGGCCGATGTCACCCTTCACATGACACTTTGCACAACTTGCTTTTTCGTAAACGGCTTTCCCCTGCTCCAGCAGATCAGCCGAGTAAATGGTTTGATCCAAGGTTTTGAGGAGCGGAGCATATTTCCAACGCTGTGTTTCCGGTTCTTCCGGCCACGTGGCAGGTTGTTCTTCCGGCCATTTCTGAGCGTACCAGTTCTGGTAGAACGCGAGGTCGGCTTTCATTGCCGTTTCCGGATCGGATTCATTCAGCCCGGTCCAGTGCCCCAGCAGTTCAATGGCAACCGGTCTCTGCTGCTCATTCAGTTGTTCAGTCTGCAGCAGGACGCGTTTGATCCAGTGGGAGTTGGTTGCCCGCTGACGATAGCGGAGCAACGCTTTCATGACCGAGACTGTCTGTTCTCCACGAGTGACTGTCAGCGAACGAATGAGAAAACGCCAGTCCTGCAGATTGGTTGGCTTGCGATAAGAGTGCAGACTGAGAGCCATGGCCGCTTCATCGCGAAACTCGGACTGATTTTCAAAAACACGGCGAACATATTCCAGGGCACTCTCTTCACCGGTTCCTCCCAGCAGATTGAGAATGCGGCCCCGAATGGCAGGGATGCCCGGACGCTGATCGACAGTCAGTCCATCATCAATGGCAATTAAACGGTTCAATGTCTGTGGGTCGTCAAGCTGTGTCTCCAGAGTCTCAACCTCAGCACTGAGAGCCTCAATTGAGACCACAACAACCGGAGCATTTGCAAAGGCAAAACCAGCAGGCGTCAACAGTACACAGCAAATCAGGATTAATCGGGATATTGAGGGGGAAAGCACGTGCCAGCCTCTGGAAAGATGTGAATGGATATCCTGAAAACATCAAGCGATTCCGTTATGAGAACATGATCGACGATCGAGGAGAAATGTCAAGCTGGTGCAAAGCTGTGATGTTGGCATCCGATTTGCAAATCTGTTCAAGAGACCCGTAAGCTCATTTTTTCCGTTTGAAACCGAAAAATGTCACAAACCGAGACTCAATCAGAACCTGAAACCGGTCGCTCATTGACCAGTCTGGTTGATGAAGTGCAGCAGACCACAGATCAGGAGGTAATTTCGGTTGGCGATCTTCTCGACCAGTTTGAAAGCCAGAGTTACGGTCCTTTATTGCTGGTGTTTGGATTTCTGGCTCTTTCACCCGTCGGAGCAATTCCCGGCATGTCGCTCCTGCTGGGAACGATCATCATTCTGATTGCCCTGCAGATCCTATATGGCAAAGATCATCCCTGGCTCCCTGAGAGGATATTGAAGATTGAATTCCCGGGTAAAAAACTCAGCAGGGTCATAAAAAAACTTAAACCCTGGGCATCCTGGATTCAGACTTTTTTGAAGCAAAGACTTGTCTGGCTGACCAATTCACCCGGTTTAAGATTCCTGGCTCTGATCTGCATCTTTCTGGCCATTTCATTTTAT
>JAGQQT010000238.1 GCA_020426065.1 Planctomycetaceae bacterium
TCATAGAAAACAACGACACGAAGCGGGGCCTCATCTTTGACCTCACGATTCAATCGTTAATCGTACTTTCGCTCGTCACATTTTCCATCGAAACGTTACCTAATCTTTCGCACAATGCGAGATGGTGGTTATGGCTTGCCGAAGTCACCACGGTATCCATCTTCACGATTGAATACATACTGCGGCTGGTTGTTGCTGATAGAAAACTCGGTTTTGTCTTCAGCTTTTTTGGTATCATTGACCTGCTTTCCATTCTGCCTTTTTACGTGGCATCTGGCGTAGATCTACGCTCACTTCGTGCATTTCGGATGCTTCGACTCTTCCGAATCCTGAAACTTGTCAGATATAGCAAGGCTATTCAACGATTTCATCGTGCCTTCCTGATTGCCCGTGAAGAGCTTGTCCTTTACCTGTTGGTCACACTTCTATTGCTGTACCTAGCGGCAGTCGGAATCTACTACTTTGAACATGATGCTCAACCTGAAGCATTTTCATCTGTTTTTCATAGCTTGTGGTGGGCCGTTGCAACACTTACGACCGTTGGATACGGTGATGTGTATCCCATAACCGTCTGCGGTAGGATTTTTACGTTTCTCATACTTCTCATCGGGCTGGGTGTTGTTTCAGTCCCGGCAGGATTAGTAGCCTCGGCGCTTTCCAAGGCACGAGAAATGGATGATAGAGATGTCCCCAAATAACTAAGCGGTTAAACAAAGCTCCTCGATGACTCAGGTTTAAAAATCAGTTTTATTGTGGTGACTGCCTGTTACAAATGTCATTTGCAGTCCCACCAAGCATGTAACATGTCATGCCCATACTTACTTGGCTTTTCGGTAATCGAAAAAAACTGGACATGGTCCTTCATCTATCCGGCCCAGGAACATTCCGATATGACATTGTCGGTGAGTCACATTATCAAGATAATCTCAATAGTATTTGCGGTGGTAAGACCTACGATGGTCACAAGATGGTTGTAGATGCGAGAGTTATCCACGAAGAAAACAATCCGCATGATAAAAACGCTGTGCGAATCGATATCCTCGGTAAAGCCGTGGGGTACCTCAACAGAGATGACGCTAAAAATTATCGAAAGCAGATCGCAGATACTGGACACCCAGGTATCGATGCGACTTGTTCAGCCATGATTGTGGGTGGTTGGGATCGCGATAACGGTGATGCTGGACATTATGGAGTCAAGCTCGATTTGCCAATTAACGAATAGTCGGCGGGTGCCGCTGCTGGCTCGTGCAGCACTTATTAATTACACGATAAACCTTGACCAGATTCCCACTACCAACCTCAATGCCCGCTCGATTTACTCTGTGGGCTCATACCGCACAGGAAGCAGAGGGTGGCGATGGTGGTGTAGCCGATGGCGATGCCGCGGGCGGAGAAGAGCCAGGTTTTTTCTGCGGTCTGCTGGCCGATCAGCCAGTAGTCCACCAGGTTGCCCTGCAGCTGGAAGCTGTGCATCAGGCCGGTGAGGGTCAGGATGGCTCCGATCAGGGCCCAGATTCCGGCGGCGCGGAAGCGGCGGTCGATCAGATTCGCAACGAGAGCGGAAAGAATCATGCAGGTGAAGATGTAGCCCCGTTCGAGCGTGAGGAGGCCGACGACCAGAAAGCCGTTTACTTCCGTCGCCGGGTTGGCCGTCAGCATTTCCTGTAACGAAGTGCCGTTGGCGGCCAGGACGGTTCCCATCATGACGGTTGCTCCCCAGGCGGCAATGGCGGGAAATAAACCGATGGCTACAGCGGGGGCGTGATCTTTGGGAGTGGCCTGAAATGCCTGAGCGGAAATGATCATGCCAATCCACAGCACAATGGCGATTCCCGCTTCGATGGGAATCAGAGCTGAAGCCAGGCCAATCAGTCCCGTACAGCAGAGCAGTACCACCACAATTCCGTTCAGAGTGGAATAACCGGCTCGTGCTCCCAGCTCTTTCCAGCCGGGATGTCCGATGTAGATCGTCGTTGGAAAACAGCTGCCAAACAGGGCTGCGACGATGGTGCCGATTCCGTTAGCGGCCATGGCCGGGGCAGTCGGAAAGCGGTCGCCGCTCGCCTCGGCGGATTCGATGTTCTGCAGACTTCCGATGATGTTGAACAGTCCCATCGGCACGATGACGGAAAGATAACCAACCCAGTCACTCCAGTTGGCCAGCAGTTGAAAGACTTCGCCGCCGACAAACAGCGGCAGATACAATCCCAGCGTGTCGCGCTGAGCAGCCAGCTGGCTGACGGACATCTGGCTGTTGGCGGCCCAGTCGGGAAGAGTAACGCCCGCAGCGGCCAGAGCGGTGAGCAACCAGGCCACTGCCGTTCCGGCGAGGATCGCCAGCAGTCCGCCCGGAAGGTCGAGCGGAAGTCGGGTGCGGGCAAACAGGGCAATGAATACCAGTCCGAGAGGGAGCATGGCCAGCAACGGTTTGTGAAAGATCTGCAGGGTGAAGGTCATCGCGATAAAGCCAATTGCGATTCCTGCCAGGGTGGAGAGCAGCGCCGCTCGCGGAGTGTGCTGACGGATGCGGGAAGCCACAAACGCTCCCAGCAGTTCCAGAACACCACTTCCCAGGCAGGCGATCAGTCCCATTTTCCAGGCGAGGACCGGATCCTGAGATTCCACATAAACCGGCAGCATCACAAAGAAGACAAAGACCAGCAGCGAGGGCGTGTTGATCCCGTACGGAAGAGCGGTGATATCGCTGCGCTGTTCTCTGGCGGCCAGCCGATGGGCCTGCCAGGCATAGAACAGGTTGCCAATCAGGATGCTGAGAGCGGCTCCGGGAAAGATGTGCTTGAAGAGGAGCGAGGAGTATTCGCCGGTCATGCCGCACAGTCCGCCGCACAGACCGAGGATCAACAGGAGTTGAACCAGGTTATCAATAAACAGGCCGAAGAATCCGTCGAGATCCCGTTTGACAAACAGCGGATAGGTCTTGGACATGAGAAACTTTGCTGGACGAAACGGTGCGAGAGTTTATCGATTCCCTTCGCCGATGGACTCCTGTTGCTGCTGCGGAATGCGATCCAGAATCAGCTGGCGAAGCTGATCGTGAATCTGTTCGGGTGAGCGGTCTGTACCATCCTCTTCCAGGCAGGGGACCGTTTCCCAGCCGGGGAGAGTCTGGCTGAGTTCCCGATAAAGTTCGCTCACGGTTTGCAGGTAACCGAGATTGGATTCGTGCAGATCGGTTACCTGCTCGGTATAGGAGCGGGCGTTTTTCCGGGCGACGCGTGCTGCCGAGACTTCGGCTGGCAGGTCGAGCACAACCACCAGATCGGGCCGGGGAATCTGAAAGAGTTCGTACTCGATTTCCCGAATCCAGTTGAGAAACTTTTCCCGCTCAGAAGCGGGCAGCCGGGCTCCCTGATGGGCAAGGTTGGAGCCCACGTAGCGGTCGGAGATCAGCAGATCACTTTCGCTCAGCTTCTGCTGAATCAGGCCCCGGGATTCAAACCGTTCAGCAGCATACATCAGCGACATCGGTACGGGATGGGAGTGTTCGAGCGGGCCAAATTGTCCGTCGAGAAAACGGCCGATCTGTGGTCCGATGCGGGTTTCCGCATAGCGGGGGAAAGTGATCGTCTCGGTTTTCCAACCCAGCGCAGAGCAGGCGGTTTTGAGGAGGGCAGTTTGCGTCCCTTTCCCTGATCCATCAATTCCTTCAATGGCAACAAAAAAAGCCACTGTTGTTCCTTCTCGTCTGTCGTGCTGAAAAACCGGGTCTGACCACCGGGTGTGCTGTTTTCAAGAGCAGCTGATGATTGGAATTATTCGCGAATGGGAAGCCGCAGATAGTTCTTGCCGATCGCCTTGCACTCGGCCAGTTCCAGATCGGCAGCCCGCATCTGTCCTTCCTGGCAGTGATGAGTCATGATGACGAGCGGCACAAATGAGCTGTTGGACTTGCCTTCCGCTTCATACTGGATGCAGGAAGCAATGCTGACCTGATGGCGACCAAGAATAGCGGTAATCGCCGCCATTGTCCCCGGTTTGTCCATCGCATGAAAGCGGAGATAATAGCGCCGTTCAATCTGCTCAGCAGGCAGGATGGGAAGTGGTTCCCGCTCGCTCCACAAATCAAGGAGCGGAAAGGTCTGCTGAGCCCGGCCCACGGCCAGATCGATCAGATCGGAAACCACGGCGGAGGCGGTAGGCATCTGGCCGGCACCCATTCCGGAAAACCAGGTCCGTCCGACCGCATCCCCTTCGATTTCAATCATGTTGTAAGCATCGTAAACATCGGCCATGGGCTGCTGTTTGCGGATGAGTGTCGGCTGAGTGTGCAGTTCAAGCGACTGACCATGCAGTTTGGCCACGGCCAGCAGCTTGATCCGAAAACCGAGCTGATCGGCATAACGCAGGTCGGCCAGATCGAGCGAATCAATTCCCTGTCGGGGAAAACTTTTCAGATCGGCTTTTGTCCCGAAGGCCAGCTGCACCAGGATGGTCAGTTTCTGAGCGGCATCGGTGCCGTCCACATCCATGGCAGGATCGGCTTCGGCATAACCCTTTTTCTGGGCTTTCACCACGGCATCATCATAGCTGACATTCCGATCGAACATTTCGGTCAGAATGTAGTTGCTGGTCCCGTTGAGAATCCCTTCGATGGAAGTGATCTGATTGGCCGCCAGCGATTGGGTCACGGCCTCGATAATGGGAATTCCTCCCGCGACCGCCGCTTCAAAACAGATGACTTTGTTCTTTTCGCGAGCCAGCTGAAACAGTTCTTCTCCCTGTTCGCAGATCAGGGCTTTGTTGGCTGTGACAACATGCTTGCCGGCCAGCAGGGCCTGGCGTACGACATCGCCAGCGGTGGTGGTGCCACCAATCAGTTCGCAGACGACATCGACATCGTCAGCTTTGATGGCTTCCAGGGATGTATCGATCAGATCATCCACATGCGAAACCGACCGGGCCTTGGTGGGATCACGCACAATGACCGAAGTGATTTCGATTTCTCTGCCTGCACGCCGACGGATTCGTTCCGCCTGTTCGACCAGGATTTTCACCACGCCCGAACCAACCGTGCCCAGCCCAACGATCGCAACGCGCATCGGGCGTTCGCTCACCATGACTGCTACATTCGTTTCTGAAAACCGGAACTCAACCACACTGCCTGATTTCATTCCGGCAGCAACGTCGTGGTATCCTACCGAAAGGAGAGCCTCACTCCCAGCAACCAGAGAGATTGTGACACTTCCACCTGAAAATCGGGACAGATATCACAACAAATCCGTCAGAATCCCCCAGATTCAATGGGTACTGGTGCGTTGAGCCAGAACCTGACATAACGGGAAACAGGGGCAAACTTTGATGGGTTGAACGGGTACTCCAGAAGGCTTTTTGGCCGGAGATTTAAACCACTCCCAACGAAATTGGAAAACTGTGTCGCACATCGAATTTCGGCAGGATGGTTCCCCGCTGGCAAACTCTATAATATGATGTCTGTTTTCTGTGCGTAACTGGTTTTTGATTTCTTCAATGAACGAGACCACTTTGGAATGTGATACTGCCGCTCAACCCGGTTCGATCCCGCTCAGTCAGGTTCGAATTGGAGCGGTTTCCTATTTGAACTCCAAACCGCTCATTGCCGGTTTGCAGGACGAACTGGCCCCCGGCAACCTGCTGCTGGATGTTCCCAGTCGCCTGGCGGATGATTTGTCTGCCGGAGAGCTGGATGTGGCGCTGATCCCTTCCGTGGAGTATTTTTCCCGGCCGGATTACCGCATCATTTCCGATGCCTGCATTGCCACCCGCGGTCCGGTTTTGAGCGTTAAACTCTATTCCCGGGTCCCGCTGGGAGAAATCCGCACGCTGGCTCTGGACGAAGGTTCCCGCACCAGTGCAGTCCTCTCCCGGATTATGCTCAAGGAACGTTTCGGCGTGATTCCGGAACGGAAACTGTTGCCGATGTCTTCCAGCACCACTGACAGCGATGCCGATGCCATCCTGCTGATTGGAGATCGGGCCATCAATCCCCCGCAGGAAAAGTTTCTGGAGACGTGGGACCTGGGCGAAGAGTGGGTGAACTGGACTGGATTTCCGTTTGTGTTTGCCATGTGGGTTGCCCGCAGTTCCGTCGAGATGGAACAGGTTGCCGAACTGCTTGAAGAAGCCCGGGACCTGGGCGTGAAATCGATCAGCGAAATCGCCAGGCGGGAAGCAGGTCCACTGCACATTTCCGTCGAAACCGCAGAGCATTATCTGCGGGAAAACTTACACTTTCAATTTGGATCGGCTGAATGGCGGGGTCTGAACCTGTTCCGACAACTCGCCAGCCAGCTCGATAATCCCGATCCCTTTGCCGTTGGTTCTCTCACCTGATTTTGAGTCCGGACATGATCTCCCAAGTCACACCCTCATCGGAAACTGTTCACGCCATCCTGCAGAAAGCTGTGGGAGGGGAGCGGATTACACCTGCGGAAGGTCTGCAGTTGCTCGAATCCAACGATCTGGTCGCGATTGGCCAGGCCGCCGATACGATTTCGCGGCGACTCCATCCGGAA
>JAGQQT010000239.1 GCA_020426065.1 Planctomycetaceae bacterium
CCAATACGTTCAGCGCGGACAGATGATAGAACAGGGCCGGTTCACCATAGACATAACAGATCACCTGATCAGCCGATTTACCTTCCTGAGTGGCGGTTTGTTGTGTCCGCTCCAGGACCTGAGTGGCAATGTCCCGGATGAACAGGCGAGGCTGCCAGGTCATCACGCCTAAAAAGTTCTTATCCAGCAGCGTGCCTCCGTACAACAGAATCAACAGAGACATGGCCAGAGCGCGATGTGAGACCGGTTTTTTCAAGACGGACTTCAAACGGGTTCCCAGTCGGGAAATCACGATCCCCAACAGAAAACAGACAATGATCCACCAGGGAACCACCAGTCGGGGATACGGTGTATAGAGAGGTATGGCCAGCGAGAGCCCCAGAAACCAGCTGGCCCCCAGCCAGACACCGCTCGCCTGCAGTAACGGTTGTTGTGCGACCGGGCTGGCGGAAAGATCGGGTTCGTCTGCTGCCTGCCGGGTAATCAATGCCGCTCCCACAACACCCAGCAAGGTCAGCAGGCCAGACATCTGCCACTGACTGCTCAGCTGATATTGCAGCGATGTCAGCCAGCCGGACCAGCCGACAAAATATTGTCGATGATTCTCCGCAACCGCCGAGTAGCCTCCGTATTGGTTGAGGGAAAAGTAAAAGGGAAGCCAGACCAGCACCGCCACCACCACGATGACGCCCAGATGAATTGCCAGCCAGATCCATTCCCGCATCCGATATCGCCACAACCCCCAGCCCGCCGTTCCAGAGACAATAACCGCGAGCGACAACCAGCCGCTGTATTTGGTCCACCAGCCCAGGCCTGCCATCAGGCCACTCAGCACGGCCAGCATGAAAGGATAAAACCGGTAGCGGGGACTGATCGTCAATTCCCGGCACATGCAGTTGGCCAGGGAAACCGAAAGCAGCATGAAAAAACAGAGCAACGATTCGGTGAGTGCAGTGCGTGCATAAAGGATATGCACATTGTTGGCCGCCAGAATCATCGCCGCTGCCAGACCGGCCACCGGACCGGAGGTGCGTCGACCAATCCACCACATCAGCGGAATCGTAAAGATCGATGCCAGCAAAGAAGGAATGGCCGGGATCCAGGTTTCAGAGGATCCGAAAATGACCAGGGACCACTCGATCAGCGCGGGCAAAAGGGGTGGAGCGTACAGATAACGATTTGGATACTGATATCCCTCTGCTTCTGAAAACCACAGGTTCGAGGCATAAACTCCTTCATCAAAATGCTCGACCGCGATTCCGCTGATGGAGAAAATCCGAATGGCAGCCGCCAGGAATGTGATCAGCACAATCGTCAGCATCTCGGGCCGACGAATCGGTATCTCCTCACAGCAGGTTGGTGATGATGGCATGATTTTATCCAGACCAGGATCTGTCAGGACCAGGTGGCAAGTAATTGTCGGGCGGCGGTAAATCCGCTCATGAAGGCTCCTTCGATGCGAGCATCGTGGCACCAGTCCCCGCAGATTGTCAACTGCCGATCATGATCGTGAAAGCTGCCCACGGAGTAGGGATTGCGGGGAATGGCATACAGCCAGCGATGGGAGGAGACATGAACGATTTCCGGAAGATCCCGGCCAATCGCCTCCGCAAACGCAATCTTCAGTGGCTCAACAACTTCTTCATGAGACTGATCAACATGTTCAATCGACCATTCCGGATTCGCATGCAGAACCCAGCATTCTACCGCAGAGCTCCGCCCCGGCTTGCTGTTTTCACACGCAATCCAGCGGAGTGGATTGTTCTGCACAAAGGCCGCTCCATACGGCAGCCCCAGAGATTCCGCAAACCCCAGCATGAGGCAGCGACACGGATCCAGCACCGCTTCACGACATTGCTTCTGCAGGGGAGTTTCCTCCGGTAACAACTGTGTTGCCTGAGCCGGTGGAATGGTGAGCACGAGATGGTCAAACGGTTGAGCCCAGCGTTTCATCTCGCCCGTTGCCAGATCTTCCAGATCGAGCTCCCAGCGATTCCCAATCGGATTCAGCCCGCTCACTCGCAGACTGACTTGAACGTCCAGGTCCCGGGCCAGGTCTTTGACCATGGCATTCATCCCCGGCACTCCTACATAACGAGGATCATTTCCGGGCGGGGGTGAAGTATTTCCCTTATCCAGGCTGACGTAAGGACCGTCCCATAACGCAACCACTCCCCGCTCACACCAGTCCTCTACCTGTTGACGGAAGTCGGGATTTCGAGCGGTAAAGTACTGACCGCCATGGTCGAACTGCAGATCCGAGGCCGGGACCCGGCGTGTGGAAAGTCTCCCTGCAACGCCCCGGCCTTTATCGAAAACCGTGACTGCATACCCCGCCTCCCGCAGAATCCGGGCACAGGTCAGGCCGGAAAGCCCCGCTCCAATTACCCCCACCTGTTTCATGCTGCCGACCTTCCTTTTCTCTCGTTGTCTTTCCCGAAGATGCCCACATTATCGGGAGAACCGTTTGAGAACCAACTGACCGGCTCCTGTTTTGCCTCCGGAAAGCCCATCTTCGGCCGAATTCCCGCAGAAATGAGTGAAATTCCCAGAGAAACCCGATAATCTCCAACGATTCCCGCTCTCCGCACGTACTCAGAGCAGCTTTTTGCTCAGCACGAACATTGCGCGCTGGCAGCGGTGTTCCGGTGGCTCCCCAAATTGGGGGCCAGATTTTTCTCTCCAGCCGATCGAAAGTTATTCTGATGATGCCTTTGTCTCGCTGTCTGTTTGTTCTACTCCTGACGGGCATCATTGCAGGATGTGGAGGATCTGGTGCTGAAACTTCTACCATCGCCATTGTGGATATGGACACTGTGCTCACAATGACTGGTCGCGATCTCACGTTGCAGACCGCTCTGCAGGAACGCAGCCAGCAGATCCGCACCAAGTTGAACGATTTTCAGCAGGGACTCGAAAAAGCCTTTGCTGATAAGCAGAAATCGTTTGGTGAAACTCCCACCGATGAACAGAAACAGGAACTGCAGGATCTGTTCAATCAGCTGAACCTGCAGAACGAACGGGCCAAAGCCAGTACCGAACAGAATCTCCGCGCGTTTCAGCAGGAAATCTACCAGCAGTTTCAGAGTGAAGTGAATGCCGTCTGCCTCGAACTGGCCCGGAGTCAGGGTTACGAACTCGTTCTGGCCAAGTCTCCCCAGGTTCTGGCTTACAGCAATACCATTGACATTACCGATGCCGTCGTCGAACAGGTGAAACAGCTCAAGACGGATGCTCCCGTTGTAGGCGGAACTCAGCCCCCGACAGCGGGTGGTTCCGCAATTCCAGGCCTCATGCCATCCACCAACACTCCGATTGCACCCCCCGCTCAACCCGGTAACAACTCACTGACTCCATCGGGCTCAACAACCATCGCTCCGGTCATTACACCTCCGGCTACCACCAGCACACCAGCCGCTCCGGCTGAATCCTCCACTCCGGCCCCAGCCAACTCAGCCGACTCCGCTCCAGAACCAACCGGAACTTCGAACTGAGAGTAAAAGCGAACTCTGGTGCCATGTTTCCCACGCGAAGCAGTGGATATGTGGAACAATGCCTGATGAAACAGAAAGCATGCTTGCCCTGCTGATGGAGGGCAAGCATGCTTTGTACTTACAGGTTTTACTTGGTCATTCTTTAAACAGGTTAACCGGTTCTATACTCTGTGACTCAGAATCCTGATCTGATACCGAAAGTCACTGACTCAGTCGCATCTTCCGGTTTGCGACCAGGATCGTTTCGCAACTTTTTGATAGCAGTGTCAGCCCAATTGCTATTGTTGACGAACCAACTGGTACAGCTGGCGATTTACTATTCACTGATTTTGTGCCACTTGCCGATGTTGCCTGACCTGTCGCGTTCCGCTTGGTTCATGGTTCAATTCGGACTCCTCGTGAACGTAATTCCTGCGTTTATGCAGTTCCTGCTGTTGCCTATTGCAGTTTCCACTTGCCGCCATTCTGGAATGAAGCTGAGTAGGAAAATACTAGGATGGGGATTCACAATCCTTCTGGCAATCTTGTCGTGGTTCAGTGCAGCCCTCGCAGATTCATTTATGGTTTTCACAGAGTTAAGGTTGTTACGAGAGCAGACAGCTTGCAATGGATCAGCGGAAAGCAGGGAATCCATGGAGCTACGACAAACAACAGGTTGCAAGGCCTGGAGCAAAGCGAATGGCCCTGATTACGAAGTGTGGCAAGCATGGCACTTGTCTAATGTGAATGACCGATCTTTCCACCCGATGAATGGCGACGCCCCTGTACCCAGTAGAACGTATCAGTCGTGAATGGAAGAGCCGAGCTGGTTCTCAATTGATCGGAAACTACAGACTGAGCAACATCGAATGCCAGAGTTTCGCTTGCGTACTCATGAGCGGTCCAGTGAATTGCCATCACAACATGGCTCAAGGTATCCGCAAGTTCCGCAATATAATGCCGTGCATCTGATGTGAGTTTAATGGTCCGGCGATTTGATTGAGAGATCACACATCCACAGCTGCAATGGTGGGCATGCCCTAACACCCAGCATTCAAATGAATCCCCGAGTGCCAGAGGAATCCAGGGGTTATCGACTCGCCACACATCAATTGGCGTAAGATCAGCGTGGAAAGTGCCGTAAGGAAGTTCGGACTGCTCCATACCTTTGGGAATCGCCAGGTAAATCCCCCAACACATTGGCTACAGCTTCTTCCCGCAAGTGGATTGAATCATGGGAGTTCCGACGGGTTTATGGAGAGATTGCCTCGTTTTTGGATAATTTGTCGATCGTGGCCTGCGCGTCGACACGGATAGAATGGTGTTCATTTTCATCTGATGCGACATTCTGCAGAACTGGAATCACCTTGATTGCCTCGTGTTTGTCGACAAAGTCGAGAAGCAGCATAGCAGTCATCTGCCTCAGACGTTGCCTGGATTCAATATTGTTGACGAGCACCGTAACGACTTCTGCTGCTTCTCCGCTGCTCACCATCTCCTCAACAATATCGATGCAATCTGTAAAATCTGGACGCCATGCCCCTTGTTGAACTGCATTGCTTGAATGGGAATAGATGGAGTAATCAAGTCGATAGGAGTTGTAACAACTGTAAAACCCAATGGGTGAAAACAGTACGATCGCGGACAATAATAAGATTGCTCCTAGAAAGGCAATCAGCTGGATTCGTCTTGCATGGAGTATGAGCAGGATGTTGTTCACGTGATGGTGAATTTGTTTCATGAAGTTGTGGATGATCATGACTGGAAGGTGAAGGTGTCCCGAACAATATGGCCGGAGTTCGACGACATTGATTCCAAAGAGGCACCTCTTTGGAATACTCAATTCCCTGATCTTTGGATCGACGAAGTTGATTTTTCAAGGACTTGCAATGAATGTGGGCGAGAACGAATCGAGATTGACACGAACATCAGAGTTTCGGAAGTGAGGTCGAAGAAGCCACTTCACTGTGTCAACGGCCAGTTCAAGATTGTCACAATAGATGTCAAGAATGCAATCACAGAAAAACTTTCAGGATCGTGTTTTACCCATTTGATCTTCAAGAGAGACATTTTTTACCTGGGATCAATGTGCGATCTGGGATCATTGATGATCCATGATGATGAAGTGATTGGTTACACAGGTGAATGTACCCACTGTAAATATCCCAGATTTTCGACATACTTTGGTCCAGTTCGTTACGCTCAGTCTTGCTGGGCGGGTGAAGATATTGTGCATGAGTCATTTCTTACCTCCACTGCACTCGAGTTACTACGTTCATTTGACCAAGGCCTTGTTTGAGACGGCATCGCCCTCTTGGAATGATCTGGACAAAGGTGCCATCCATTACTTGGATTTCCAGCTATCACCCCATGTACATAACAGGTCTCATGAACTTCTCCTGAACCATTAATCTTCCTCCTATCGCCCTGGTCGCTTTGGTGGTGGGGCGTCCTCTGGGCGTGTCATTTTCATTGTCGGGCGGCGGTTTGCTGTGATTTCTTTGACGTGGTCTTCGTAGAGCAGGCGGAGTTCCTGGCAGAGGTCCGGGTGCTGGTCGGCCAGGTTTTGGGTTTCGCCGATATCGGCTGACATGTCATACAGCTGCTCTTTGAGTGGAGAGGGAGCGCGGCCCACGGGAGCATCGCGGCCCTCTGCTTTTTCCTTCCAAGGATAGTACTTCCATTTCCCTTTTCTCACCGTGCCCGGACCATGCATCAGGACATAGCTTTCGTGCGGGCTGGGGGCTCCCGGCTGGGACATGAGCGGCCAGATATCCAGCCCATCGATTTTTCGTTCCGGCAAATCTCCCCCGCACAGGCGAGTGATAGTGGGGAGCAGATCAATGGTCGCAGCGATTTCATGACAGACGGAACCGGCGGGGATCTGACCGGGCCACCACATGAGCGTCGGTTCCCGAATCCCTCCATCATACACGCTGGCTTTTTTGGCTCGCAGGGGGAGTGAAGATCCCACCGCTGCCCCGTTATCACTGGTGAAGACCACCAGTGTTTTTT
>JAGQQT010000023.1 GCA_020426065.1 Planctomycetaceae bacterium
TCCGGGTCATCTCCATCAATTTGCAGGTCAACCGGACGGCCACCGACCAGGTTGGTGGCCGCAACGGTATAAGCTTTTCTCTTTGCCTGCAGGAGGAGTTTCTGTTGATCAACATTGGGAATCAGGAGTTGATCATCCAGGTACGCTCCTGCCGCTGCCAGGGCGGTTGCTTCGGCAGCATTCTGCAGTTCCAGTCGAGCGGCATCGATCCACAGCTTGTTCATCACCAGTGCGGAAGCCGCACCGACGACAAGCAATGCGAACGCAATCGCCGGGAGCAATGCTCCGCGTCGCGTGACGTCTGCCTGTGGTGAAAAACGGTGATTCACGATGACCTCAATCTGAGTGAGTGACCTGTGGAAGGTCCTGCGAACCTTCCGCTAATCTTATCCGGAATCTCGATTCCGGCAGAAACATTCTTTCCAAATCTGAATGAATTCGGATGGCTCGCAACGGGATCATCTGGACACCGCTGCGAGGCCAGCCTCATTCAGGCAGCCGGATTGGACCGGCCATTCATTCGCAACTGTGGGTTGGCAGTATTGGGATCCCGGTTCTCGGAATTCTGAGAAGCAGGAGGTGCCGCCTGAGTACCACGGTATCCACCGCCGTATCCACTGCCACCGTTGCCCCAGCCACCGTAACCGCGACCGTATCCACCATAACCACCATTGTTGTTTCGCGGTGGTGCCCAGCCTGGAGTTTCAATCCAGGGAGTTGCACCGTTCCAGTTGTTGTCCCAGTCATCCCCATACTCATCATCGTAGCTGATGACCGAACGGGCAGAGCCACGCCAGATTTCTGTCAGGAATGGTTTTTCCCGTTCCGGAGGCTCCGGCAGACCGAGGATTTCATCGAAGTAAGCGCGATCTGCATCGGCAACATCCACGCCACCAGTGCCCGGAACGTTTCCGGTATAGGTAACAATGATGTCTCCGTGATTGCGGGCTTAGAGCAGAATGTTGGATTGCTCCGGTGTCAGTTCGAAGGTGATCGTGTTGGCTCCGCGAGACAGATCTGTCTGCTGAGTCATCCGGTTGATGGCCATCACGCGGACTCCCTTGAACATGGTCATGGTGAATCCACCACGGAACCGGGTATCGGAGGCGTCATCCCGCAGAGACAGATGCACATCGACATAGTCATCCGGTTTGATCAGCCCATCGACAATGTCAGTGCTGTTTCCCACACCGAGTGTGACAGCCCGCATTCCCTCTTTCAGTTCCAGGGGCGGACGGGTATTGGGAGCATACAGCTGGCTGGTTTGGATCGGAGTTGCCTGGCTGATGTCTTCCAGTGCATATCGTCCCACAACGACGCTACGGCTCAGGATGGTGTCCGGAGTCTGGTCTTCCCGTTTCATGCGACCATTCACAATGTGGTCTTCCGTGATGTACGTTCCGGCAGGGATATCTGCGGAGGCCATCGGTACGGTCAGACGGGTTTCTTCTACAACTGGCTCCGGTGTGACCCAGAAGAAGGTCTTCCACAGATAAGCCAGCACCAGCAGTCCAAAGATTCCGATCATCAATATGGTGATGAACGCGGGTGTTAAGATTCTCACGATCCCCTCTCCGATTCCCAAAAGTTGTGTCTGCCTTTAAGACAGACCGTGGATTCCCAATTGTTCGCCGTGGTACGGCAAGTCCCGGTCTCCGAACGAACGGTTCGGGCCGGTCTGGTCTGAAAGACCATCTTGTTTCGTCCTTGCCGACTATGCCCTCTCCTCCTTCGAGAAGGCCAGCATCCATGACTGCTACTCTCTGGGCATGACCGTTTCGGAGATCAGGTACTGATCTTTCAATCCGAAACCGACTGGCCAGAGCAGATCCGGAGCGGCCGCCATCATCGGGACTTTCACCACGACAACGCAGGGATCTCCGGCATACTGTCCGACTTCTGTGTACACGCTGGCGTAGCGGGCCATTTTCGGACCCAGGGCTGCGTGGACTGACTCCTCGATATATTCCTGTCCAACACCGGGATAAGTTGCCGCTCGGGCTCCCAGTCGGCTCGCTTCGACCACTGAACCGCGGGCGAAGAACAGCATCGTGAATTCAAAAACACCAAACAGCATCATCATCAGGATGGGCAACGTCATGGCGAGCTCCATGCTGGTGAAGCCGCGCCGTCGGTGTTGCGTTGATTTTCTGTTCATGATCGCTGTCCGCTCTCTCAGTATTGGCAACTACAGTTGACTCAGACCATATCCCAGGGGAACACGGGCCAGCCTTTGAAGTGAGCCAGAGCCAGTAATCCCCAGGTCGCCAGGGAAATGGGCAGTGCCCAGGCCATGATTCGTCGTTCTTTTTTCTGTTCAATGGTTTCGGCAGACCGCTTTTCCCCCAGTTTCGAGGGCTTCCCGGTTGCCAGTAATTTCTTCTTGAGGCTTTTGGGGCCAATCGTCAAAAAGTTGAAGACTACGATGACCAGAGTCACGGCAATCACAACCAGTGTGCTCGCGAAAAGCACATAGAGAGACCACTTGAATCCCAGCCAGACCGACAGGCCTCCCATCAGTTTGGCGTCTCCTCCTCCCGCTGACCCAACCATCCATAGCATGAATAAAAATCCGAATCCGACCAGAAAGCCGAGTGCGGCATTCCCCAGGCCGGGCAGCTGATCGAAAACTCCCTGATAAACCCAGCCCGCGAAAAACATCGGGATCGTGAACTTATTCGGGATCTTGTAGTAAAACTGGTCCCAGATGCCGGTCAGGATTGTGTATCCAATGACCACAACCAGGAATACAACTGGTTCATATTGATCCATGATGGCCTCGATGCCCAAAGTTGTTGCAAGGGAAATCGCCCCTGCAGAGTCCGTTAAGTTCTGACTTCCTGCCCTTGTTCGGGATTTGCAACACCACACTAAGGTGGAAATGCAACTTCAATACAGGAAACGCTGTTGCAATCATAACACGTGTTTTTTCTCTGAATCGCCTGTGAATGGAAATTGATACATTTTCCCCCTGTGTGTTCTTTCAACAAAACCCCGCCTCAGTCACAACTGATACAACCAGCAAAACAGGCGGAGATCCTGCCAAAGGCCCAGTCGGCAGGATCAAGCCTGGACTGTCAGGACTAAGAGTGCCGGAACAGAAGCACAGCAGTCATTCCCCTCTCTTTTCTCATCCCAAACGCTGCCATCATACCATCGGGAATGGTCCTCCCAGTCAGTAGATTCAGACGAATCCGCAAAACTGATGCTCTGAACGGCGGACGACCATTTCTGAATAAGTCGTTTCACCAAACCTGCTCCGCTCTGGCTACCGGTTTGACAAACCGAAAGGTTTCCCATGATACTGAAGTCCAGCCAGACCCCCGTGTCGTCGCCAGCATGGGGGGATGTTTCGCAAAGGACATGGATCAATGAACCGGACACTTTTCTCTGTCAGTATGATCACATGCATTCTTTTCCTGGCAGTGAATTCCAGCCACTGCTTCTCCGAGGAGGTTCTGTTTGCAGACAGCTTTGATCAGGGACTTTCCGAACGGTGGGAACTGGTCGGGTTGAGTCCTGAGGATTACCGGATTCGAGAAGGCGGCCTGGAAATCCGCATCCGGAAGCCTACAGCTGAACACGCGATCCCAATGTTAAAGGTAAAGCTTCCGTTTTCCACCAGACAGTCGGTCATTGCCACTGTTGAGGTAACCGTCGATGGCCAGCCACTTCAACAGGGAGATTCCGCGGGGGTTTGCCTGACATACCAGGACCGCTGCCTGTTTTCCGCCCGTAAGGAGAATCATCACGGTTACTGGATTCTGTCTCCAGGACAGGTCGAATTCATTGGTCGTCCTGGTGAAGAAGGGAATCCGGGAAAGTACACTGTTCGATACTGGCCGGCAGATGAAGAGTTCGGGCCTCTCCGAATTGTGGTTCGACAGGAGTATGCCTATTTCCAGGTTGGGCCATCAAAGAAGAAAGAATTCAAGACCTTCTTCCATTCAGCCATTACCAGTCACAGTGCCGATCTGGGCTTTGGCCTGTTTGCAACCGGAAACAATGACAAAGTCGAACGCTGGGTCCGGTTTGATCATTTTGAAGTGACACGATAAATCCTGCTGCGGGTGCATTGAGGCACATTGAAGGAAGCCATGCTGAAGATTGCGACCAAGTTTTCTCCTGACCTGAATGGTTTTGAACTGGCCTGGAGTGCCGGATTCCGGAATGCCGAGTTTTATCTCAACCCAAAAATTCTGGAGAAATTACCCGACATCATCCGGATCTCTCAAAGCTTTCCTTTTGAATACGTGCCGCACTTTCCGAACAAGAGCGTCGACAAGGAGGTCGCCCAGCAGACCTGCAAACTCTACGAAGCTTTGAAGTGCCGCGCAATGGTCATTCATCAGCCAATGATGGATGAGTGGGGGCAGAAGCTGCTTGACCAGTACCCATCCATCCGGTTTGCGGTCGAGAATCATTTTTTGAATCGAGACCAGTTCTGGAAATGGGCGGAGCTGAATCCCGGCCTCAATCTCGATGTGGAACATCTCTGGAAGTTCACTCTCGATTCCGGCCCCCTCTCGGAGTTGGATGAGGTCCTCAGTCAGTTTCTGAAAAAGTACGCGGGCAAACTCCGGCACATGCATTTGCCCGGTTTCGTTCCGGGAATGGATGAACACCGTCCCATGTATTGCTCGCGCGAGTTAATGGACCTGGTTTGGAGTAAACTGCTGGAACATGGTTATCAGGGACTGGTTGTCAGTGAGATCGATACCGCCTACCAGACCCGGCAGGATCTGCGGATGGATGTGCTGCTGTATGAAGGCTGGTGGGAAAAACGGGGACGGAAGATCTGGGAAAAGCAGCGCTGACAGCATGCCTGGAGCGGAGATTCGGAGAGTGAAATCCGTTACAGTCAACATACGAAATCGGCAACTGTTGACAGAGGGGTAATGCACGTGTCCTTGCTTCGGGAAATCCTTGATGAATTGAGCCAGCGCCTGCTGGCAGGAGAATCGTTGCTGTTTCTGCAGACAGTGGACGAATCCCGCTGGCTACAGGCACTTTCCCAGCGGCTCGAAGAGAATGGAGCGGAAGTTGGAGTCTGGTCGCTCAGCCAGGGACTGATTGCCAATCCAGCCGCCTCTTTCCGCTCTCAGGCAAACCTCAAAGATCCTTCCGATATGCTTGATCAGCTCCCGTCTCTGCCGGGAAACGCGGTGGTCATTGCCAAAGACCTGCAGTATTACCTGAACGATCCTCCGGTGCTGCGTCGAATGCTGGACCGGGCACAGTCGGGGCAGGGGCCAGCGGTGCTGGCCATGGGATCCGAATTTGAACTCTCTCCTCAGCTCACCAAAACAACAACGCTCCTGCAACTCCCTCCACCCGATTTCGAAGAGATTGCCACCTGCCTGAACACGGTGTTGGCTCAGCAGGAGCCACCACTGGAAATCACGGCTGATTTTCACGAACGGATGATCAAATCCGTCATCGGGTTGTCGCTCGATCAGGCTCGACGAGCCTTTGCCCGGGTGATATCCGGCAGATCGGACCTGGGCGAGGAAGCGATGACGCAACTGGTTTCCGAAAAGAAACAGTTGCTGCAGGGTTCCAACTTTCTGGAGTTCTTCGATCTGGATGAAACTGCCGATGACATTGGTGGTCTGAACGGTCTGAAATCCTGGGTTGCCGGTCGAGCCAAGGCTTTCAGCCCCGAAGCACGCCGTCAGCATGTTGGTCAGCCCAAGGGAGTATTACTACTGGGGGTGCAGGGATGTGGAAAAAGCCTCTCGTCCCGCGTCATTGCCCGACAGCTCAGCTTCCCGCTGATCCGATTTGATTTTGCCAATTTGCTGCAGGCCGGTCGCGGCTCCTCCGAACAGAATCTCCGCGAAGTTCTCCGGATGATGGACAGCATAGCCCCAGCGGTCCTGTGGATTGAAGAACTGGACAAGGGCTTTGCGGGCCTGAGTGCAGCAGAGGAAAACAAAGATGCTGCCATTGCCCGCATGTTTGGACTGTTTCTGACATGGATGCAGGAACATCGCTCGCCCATTTTTGTGGTCGCTACCGCCAATGCGATTGAGAATCTTCCTCCCGAACTGCTGCGACGAGGTCGATTCGATGAACTGTTCTTTATCGACCTGCCCAACTTTCATGAGCGTCAGCACATCTTTCAGATTCACCTCTCCAAGCGGGATTATCCTCCTGCGGAATTTGAACTGGAAACTCTGGCAGACAAAACCGAAGGTTACAGCGGTGCCGAAATCGAACAGATCGTGAACTCCGCCGTCATTGATGCTTTCACGCAAGGTCGCCAGGCGACCATGAAAGATCTCCTGGATGCGATCGAGGCAATTGTTCCACTTTCAGTTACTATGGAAGACCAGGTCTTTCAGTTACGGGAATGGGCCCGCTCCCGCTGCCGTCCAGCCACTCCGGACAGTCGCGTGTTTCGGATGCTGGAAGAAGAGCATCGGAAAGGCCAGCTGACCGCAGAAGATGAAGAGTTCCCGGATCCCTGGATTGCTCCCCTGGAAGCGGGAGATCTTTCCGGTGCCGTCCTTGAATTTGTTCGAGCTTCGGACTTCGCCCACTTCTGCAAGATTCAGGATGCTCTCGGAACCCGTATTGCCACACTAGGCAACAGCAGTATTGTGCTGGAGTCGGACCGGAATGTGGTGGTCTGGCAGGGGCTTTCGCAGGATCTGGCGGAGGCAATTGCCAAGTACATCAACAGCAAGCGGATCTTCATGAATCCGGTTCAGGTTTCACAGTATCAGAAACTAGGCAAGGTCCTCAAAATCCCCGTCCTGCAGGAACTGCGGGACAAGAAACTTCCCCGGGACGTCTGGTTCCCCGTTGCGTTGCGAATCATGCCTCCTCGTGAAGGGAGCGGGCGATTACGCGAAGTTGTTGTTTTGCATGAATAGTTCGCCTGACTCAATTCGATCACACCTCCTGCTTGCCCTCCCGCTGGTTGTCCTCCTGTTGACCTATTCGAACAGCTTCGAGGGGGCATTCCTGCAGGACGATTACGATACGCTCATCAACAACCGGACTCTGGATGAGTATCTCGGATCCTGGACGAATATCCTGACCAGCCGGTTGAACTCACGTGGCCTCACGATGTGGACATTCTCCCTCAACAAGTATTTGCTGGGAGAAACTGCAACCAGTTATCACGTCGGGAATCTGCTGATCCACATTCTGACCACCTACGCCGTCTGGATGGTATTGCACCGACTGATTCAGCTCGTCGCCTCGCGCCGAAATCAGTTGTGGCAAACCTGGCCTGCCGCAGTGCCTCTGTTTGCGACTTTGATCTTTGCCGTTCACCCGATTCAGACGCAAGCGGTCACGTATCTGTCTCAGCGGAGTGAGGCCTTGATGGGCCTGTTCATGATGCTGACCCTGCTCACTCTGCTGGAAGGAGCCCGACAGCCTGGAACCTGGCAGGGAACCCTGTTTCTATTCAGCTCAATCCTGCTGTGCGGGCTGGGGATGCGGGCCAAGGAAGCCATGATTGTCGCACCAGTTCTGCTGTTCTGGTGTGACCGGGCCATGCTGGCGAATTCCTGGGGGGAAATGATCCACCGCAGAGGCTGGTACCATCTGCTCATCTGGCTGACACTCCTGCTAAACCCCAGCTGGGACCAACTGCAGATTCCCCAGCAGATCAGCGGCCTGCTGGCCAGTGAAACCACATCCGCCATACCAGAAACTGGCAACTCCGTCACTTCATCCTCAGAAGACGAGAACAATCTGCTGACACAACAGGGAACCCCTTTTGATCGGTGGCAGTATCTGAAGATTCAACCGGGTGTCGTACTGACTTATACCTGCCAGCTGTTTGTTCCAAATCAACTCTGTTTTGATCGAGGACATGTGCATCAGCCCGAAACCGCAGAACTGGTGCTGACAGTTGCCTTCTGGACCATACCTGTTGTGGCAACCCTGGTGGCAGTATTTCTCTGGCCGGAATGGGGGTTTCTGGGCGGCTGGTTTTTTGTGAATCTCGCTCCCCGCAGCAGTATTATCCCGCTTGTTAACGGGTATTTCGAATACCGGATGTACCTGCCGCTCCTCGCCATCGCGGTTCTAATGGGATTATTGCTGGAACGGATCTTCACCTGTTTCTGCCGGAGAGAATCACAAAAGGTACTGGCCCGAGCGGCAGTTTATCCAATCTTTATCGTCCTGCTCATGAATGCCACCTACTCACGCAATACGATTTACTCGGATCCGGTCCTGCTCTGGCAGGACACGGTTGACAAGGCCCCCCTCAACAGCCGCGCCTGGACTAACCTGTGCCGCTCCCACATTGTTGCTGGCGGGAAAGATCACATCCGGAAAGCGGTGGAGGCAGGCCGTCGGGCCACCGAAATCAATCCCAACTATGCCAAGGCGTTCAGCATGTATGCTCTTGCATTGCAGCGAGCGGGAGAAGAGGCCCAGGCAATTCAGATGTATGAACGGTCGCTGGAGTTGAAACCAGGACAGATGCAGACATATCTGAACCTAGGGATTCTGTACCACGCCACCGATCCTGCAAAAGCACTGGACTATTATCAGCAGGCCATGACGATCTCACCTGATGACCCCGTCGTGAGAATCAATCTGGCCACCCTCCAGTTGTTTCTCCACGCGCCGGATCCGGCCGCGGAAAAGATGCTGCAGGATGTCACAAGAGAATATCCTGACAACATCGAGAGCCGCCGGAACCTGGCCCTGCATTATCTGAAACACAAACAGAATGAAGACGCTTTTTACTGGGCAGAGGAGGCGTTGAAAGTTTCTCCTGCGGACGAGCAGTCCCTGAAAGTTCGACAACAGGTTCTGCAGCGAATTTCAGAAGAGAATTCCACCAGAGAATGAGAATCTCCGCTTTGCCCGCTTATCGAGAAACTTCTTTCAGCACCTTGAGCAGCTCTGCGTAAGGAATGGCCAGCGTATCTGTTCGCCCGGCCCGGGCAATGTTGATTCCGATCAGTTCTCCCTCGATATTCACGAGTGGTCCACCACAGTGACGGGGATGAAGTAATGTATCGTGCTGCAGGGCACTGGGAAATCCGCTGCGACGCTCGCTCACATCACTGCCAAACCGGTTCATCATTGCCTGCCGATCAATCACGGAGTCCCAGGACGTTCCGACTCTCACATTGAACAGGACTGGTTCTCCATCCCGCAGAGCCTGCAGCACAAACCAGTCACCGGGCTGAAATTCCGCCAGGAAACTGGCCAGGGAATTCCGTTTGTCCAGAGGCTTTTTCTGCTCATCCAGGATGACATCACCTGCTTTCAGTCCCGCCCGGGCTGCACCGCTGTTTGCCTGCACGCTGCTCACTTTCAATCCTTCATCGGACTGATCTACAACCAGACCGACAAATCCTTCAGTTTCAGGAATCTGACGCGGAGTCGCTCCAATCACACCGACCCCAGCCGGAAGCTCACTCCCATATTCCAGTGAAATGATCCACTGGCCGGGTTTTGCTTCAGATGCTGGCTTGACGGCAGGCAAGGCACGGGTGGTGGCTGGTGGACACTTCAAGAACACCAGATCATGCTCTTTGGAATACCCGACAAAATCACAACCCACCCAGCGGTCTCCGGCCAGATGACAGCGAAACAGGTCATCCTCCTCAGCCACTTCGCCCAGCGAACTGGCTTTGGTAACGCAAATCCCCCTGGCGGGATCCAGCAATGTTCCCGGAACCAGGGTTGTTTCATTGATCTCAACTTCAATTGTGTAGTGTGACACCTCGGCTACCACATCACGGAATGCGGACTTCAATGCGACCCCGTGACGGGACAGCGTCATGTCCAGAGACTCTTCTGCCCATGAACACTGACTGAACCAGGCTGAACATCCCAGTAAGGTAATGGACAGGGTAAACCGAAACAGGATCACTGACTGGGGCAAAGCTGATGTCATTGAAAACACCTTCCAGAAGAGGCAAGAGTCTGCTCAGCTGAATTGTGACCGAAATCTGCCCAAGGTTCCAGAAAATGATTCAAAAAAATTGAAACCTGAACAAAGGGGCTTAAAGCGAACATCGTACCTGCATCTGAACAAAAAAGACCCGATGAATCGTTGTGGTCATTATATCTGGAATAATCGGTTCAGGATTTACACTCCCACACAAATTTGTAACAGAATTACAGTGGGTATCATCAGATCCTGGAAATCCTGTTCTAGGCTTGAGCAATGTGTTTCAGGAATGGAGTGAAGGACCTGTGATGACTACCATGGCCGCTTATTACAGCGTAGAACAGTATCCAGAAAAATTATCCCGGACTGCACAGCGGATTCTCGACACGCTGGATCGTGGAGAATCTCGTTTACACGATCATTATAGCCAGGTTCGTGGCCATCAGCGGACGACCTGCCGCAAGGTGATTAACGTCCGAATTCCGCAAATCGGCGGACCACCCCAGTCGTTCTCCGTCTATATGCGGGACGTCAGCTCTGGTGGTGCCGGGTTCATTTATCCCGGACACATTCCTGAAGAAAAGGTCATGATAGGAATTCCCATTCCAGGTCGAGACGACACCTGGTTTGAAGGGAAAATCGTACGCCGCAAGGAGTACATTCAGGAAGGATTCTGGGATTACGGCGTCAAATTCACGGATCGACTGACCTGATCCAAAAACAGGTTCAATCGTTCCAATATCTCAAACGAATCTTTGCAACGAGCAGGGAACGCAGAAATTCCCCCTGGCTCTTGCAGGCATCGAGCGAGCGAACTCTATTCGGAAACCAGGGCCTGGGCAAAGGTTTTGGGATCGAACAGCTGCAAATCATCAATCTGCTCGCCCACCCCGATGTACTTCACAGGGATTCCCATCTTCTGGCGGATCGCAACCACCACGCCACCTTTCGCAGTGCCGTCCAGCTTGGCCAGCACCAGACCAGTTGAGTTGATCACACTGGTGAACTGTTCGGCCTGAACAATTCCATTCTGGCCCGTGGTGGCATCCAGCACGAGCAGATTTTCATGCGGGCCGCCGGGAATCTTCTTGGCAATCACCCGGTAGATTTTCTCCAGTTCCAGCATCAGGTTCTTCTGCGTCTGCAAACGTCCGGCAGTATCGATAATCAGAAAATCCGCATTCGATTCCAGTGCCGCTTCGCAGCCACTGTAGGCCACGCTGGCCGGGTCGGTTCCACTGGGACGAGTCACAATCTGGCAGCCAATGCGCTGACTCCACATCGTCAACTGTTCAACTGCCGCTGCTCGAAAGGTATCTCCAGCAGCCAGCACAACTTTCTTGCCGGATTGAGTCAGCAGGTTGGCCAGCTTGGCGATGGAAGTGGTTTTGCCCACACCATTCACCCCCGCAACCAGAATAACCGTGGGACCGGATTCCGCCCGATTCAGTGGGGAGAGTGGATCCTCGATGTTCCAGGAAACTCCTTCGTCGCCTTCCAGCAGCATCTGCAGTTTTTCACGAACGGTGGTCCAGATTTCATCCAGCACCACGGTTCGGCCACGGTGTTTGGTTCTCAGCTCTTCTACAATGGCCATGGCCGCCGTGACACCCATATCGGTTTCGATCAGGCGACGTTCGAATTGAGCCAGATGCTCATCGTTGAGAATTTCTCCACTGCGAAACAGGTCTCGAACATCGGTGTTCAAAACCTTCGATGTTTTCTGCAGTCCCCGTTTGAGTCGATCGAACAGCCCCATAAATTCCGCACTTTCCAGACGTGACAGCCATAAGAAGGGCCTATTCTCCGTGGAATGAAGCGATAAACCCTGCCAAAGCGGGATTATAGAAACCGCGTCCGCGAATCTCCAGCAGGACATTCGGGATCAGGGAGTCAGCGGTGTTCGGATTCTGCCAATCGAGACATTCTGCTTGAGGGATGAACTCAAATACAGGCAATATCCCTCTCCCAGATAGGTCCAGCCTTCCAGCTCATCCCGTGGATTCTGCAGATCGAGCGGGGCTCCTGAACTGGCCTCCAGGCCGTTTTCCCAACTCAGGAAGGTCAGCCGATAACGGAGTCCTTCTATCTGATTCTGGACCAGGGCGAGCGAGCGGAATTCGGGAACCCATTCAACCGTTTGCACCCATGGCCCGCACGATTGACGATGAACCAGAACACCGGGAGCACTGGAGCGGACAGCGGATTTCAGTCGGATTGGATCGTAAAGCCGCAGTTCGTTTCCCGTTCCACCGTAATCGGAGGTCGCGATCAGCCAGCGATCGTTGATCTGGACAAATTCCGGACGGGTTCCGTTCTGAGCCAGATCATCGTTCAGCATATTGAGCACTGCGTGATCGAGATTGCGATCCTGCAATGCCCGCTCCCAGTCAATCCAGAAGATCGTCCCTTTTTGCTGGACGGTGTCCCCCAGAAACGTACCGAACTGGGGGTGATGCGTGAGCCCCGTGGGATGCGGAGCAATATCTTCTCCGTTGCGGGTGAGACGTATTTCTACTCCGGTGGACTGCAACTGCAGAGGCTGCTGAGCATTCCAGCGGTATTGCCGGATCACTCCGGTTTCAGCATCACCGTATAAATAAATGAAACCCTGATGCGTGAAGACTCCCTGACCATAACCAATCCCCTCGATAGTCAATTGAGCGGAAACGTCGAGCAGTTTCCACTTCTCATCCGGCTGAGCCCGGACCTCATGGGCAAACCCAGAACTCAGCAGGCAGATGACAACCAGCAGAAGACAGCATCGAACATGAAATAACATGGGCCAGCTTTCCTCGGGCAATTTCAGCCAGGGGAGTTTCGGAATCAATGATCAAGAAACACTTCGTAGGGACCAATGGCAGGATGCTTCAGGAACCAGTCTTCCGGACGGTCGGCCAGTTTCTTGCGGTCCCGGGCCTCTTCCTGGGCAGCATTTTCCAGCACTTCCTGTGATTCCGGATATCGCCCCTGATCGTTGATTTCAATTTGCCATTCATCCACGGCAGCAGACAATTTGGTTTTCAGATCTGCATAGGCCGGATCATCCGCCAGGTTATGAATTTCCCAGGGATCATTCTGGAGATCATACAACTCCTCCTTCGGACGGGTGGGAGCCATCAGATCTGCCGCCGGGCCTTTCAGTAATCCGTGGTGGTCCATGTAATGCAGCAAACCAAGAATTGGATACTGCGTTTCCTTGTAGTGGTTGAAGGCAAACAGTGGCTTTTCCGGATTGTTGTTTCGCAGGTAACGGTATCTGTCGGTACGGACAGTTCGCATCTGCAGAATGGTTTCATCTCCGCGGTCCCGCCCGCCAAACAGCATGGTTCGAGGTGGATCGGCATGCGGCCCCATCAGGATTTTCCCCTGCATTTTTCCCGGACGGGTCACCCCCGCCCAGTCCAGAGTGGTGGCGGAAAGATCAATCGAGGAGACCAGTTGCTGATTGACCGTCCCCCGCTCATATCCTGACGGCTCCTTGAGATTCGGGTTCTGCTCCGGCCAGTAGATAATCAGTGGAACATGCAGTCCACTGTCATACGGAAACTGCTTGGAGCGTGGCATGGCACGGCCATGGTCACCCAGAAAAACGACAATCGTGTTCCGATCGAGTCCATCCCGCTCCAGCAGATCCAGGATGAATTTGACCTTCAGATCGACTGCCATCACGGTGTTGAGGTACTGGGCCCAGACCGCACGAGTCACTGAATGGTCAGGATAATAAGGGGGAACCTCGACTTTGGCCGGATCGGCGATCGGGCTGACATGTTCATGGGACGTGTTCCAGGCCCCACCCCGATGCGTTTCTGAAAAATTCACCTGGGCATAGAACGGCTGATGCTCTTTCAGAGTATCCCAGTCATCTGTATCAAATGGTTTGCCGGGTGTCTGGAAGTTCCAGTCTGTTTTGCCAGTCCCTTTGTAAAACTTGGCGAGAGATTTGTCGTCGGTCAGTTTGCGGATATTGGCGGTGTAATAACCTGCAGGCCGCAACCAGTCTGGCAGAATCTTCACACCTTCCGGGAGAGGATTATCTCCTGAGCGATGTGATCGATGATTCTGGGCATCGATTGACATCGCATACATTCCGGTCATGAACGACGATCGACTCGTCGAGCAGACCGGAGTGACCGTGAACGCATTCTGATAGCGCACGCCCCGGCTGGCCAGGTCATCCAGAACGGGAGTCCGTACTTCCTTTGTGCCATAGCAACTCAGTTCAGGCCCCATATCCTCGGCGATAATCCACAAGACATTCGGCCGAACTGCCTCCGCAGCAGAGCAGGCAGGCACTTGAGTGGATTCCAGACCGCACAACAGGACCAGAACGCAGAAAACAACGGCACGCAACAGCATGGCCAGGACTCCCATCGAGACAATTTGGGCAATGAGCGTTGGGTAGGATTACTCAGCACTCAGGAATTTCTGATACTGAGCAGCGACCGCTCCCTCCTTATCGTCTCCCGAATGGACATAGAGCCCATATTTGAGAGACAGACTCTCGCCCGGTTTCAGAGTAACGGGAGCTTCTTCCTTCTCTCCATTGCTGTATTTCTTTTCGCCGAATGGATTGATGGCGAACAGTCCATAGCCCCGTACGTGATAACGGGATGGCCGGAAGTTTTCCGGTGAGTCAAACAGGCTGATCCCAACGGTTTTTCCACCCACCTGGCCGTGGTAATCGACCCACGGCGCCGGCTTGCCCCAGCATTCTTTTTCGCCCTGCTCTCCACGCGAGTTGATAATATGACCGCCAGACAACTCTCGCATATCGTGATGAACACGGATGGCAAACAGGCCTTCTTTGGTATCACCAAAGGTAACAGCCTGGATCGCACTGAAAGTCACATCACAGCGAATCATCCGATCCGGAGTGATTGTGTAAACCGTCTGCTCTTTCATCAGAGGTTCGCCTTTCGCATCGTTCCAGACATTCTCCACCTGAATGACGCCACGGCCATCCTGCATTTTGGCGACCACTGATGTCGTTTCGATCTTGTCCTTTTCGTGCCAGTAATTCAGGCCTTCATTGATCGAATCGATCGCAATCCAGATCCCCTTGTGATGGAAGTGCCCCATACCGGTTTTGGCATCGTTTCCCTGCTCTCCTTCCTTGCCGAAGACATTCTCACGCACCACCAGAGTTTTGCCAGGAGCATAGACCGGATGGAAGTAGGGCTTGGGATAGGTTCCTTCAAAATGGAACGAGGTAAACAGTTCCCCGCCGATATTCACATCGACACGGTCTCCATCCCGCTTCAGTTGAACATCGTCTGCCTGACAGAAACTGATCAGGCCGAACAGCCCCAGAACAAGTCCGAAAATCATCGATCTCATGTGAATAGTCTCCAGGAGTAGACTGGCGTTGTGGACATGGCGCAATTGAGTTTGGGGTCAGACAGATCGCAAACTCTGCATATGACTCTAACCGGGATGCCCGCAAATGGAAATCAAGTGCAGGCTCACCGTCGAGATTCTCCGAAAAGTCAGGTCATACAGGGATCAAGCCCCAATGTCCCCTGGAGCGATTTCAGGTAGGAATCGGACTGGATTTCCTTCAGTCTGGCTTTCAGCCAGGCCTGGCGGTCCTCCAGGCGAAGCATTCGAATCTGATCCTTGCCTGTAAACTCCGCACTCCGTTTCTGGAGATACTCCAGATGACGCGTCATCAGACGCAGGTCGCTGGCCTGCTTGTTTCGCAAGCGATCTCTGTACCACTCACTTTGCAGGAGAGATTCTCTTGTGAACATATTGCGGAGTTCGGGAGAATCAACAGTCATTCCCTGATAAGATCCGCTGGCCATGATGTCGATCAGTGCCCTGAGAGGTGGGCAGAGCTGCTCAGCGGTGCCATCTTCCAGATACTGCTCGGCCACCTGCCGATGAGCATCGCAGATATATTTCACACCATCGTAAAATGAATCTGCATCCTGCACTTCCGGCTTGAGAATGTTCTCATCAAACACGCTGAGGGGGTGATCGAAAATCCTCCCGAAATAATTCCGGACGAAACGTCTCGTGATACGGTACCCCAGACGGGAGACGGGAATCATCTCTCCCTTGTATTCCACATCATTCAGTTTTTCGAGGCTGCCCTCCGCAATCAGATGAGCCGGTTCACGCTCATGTGGTTCCAGTCGACACCAGACTTCGGGAATCAGCAGACTGATGTCATGGTCAACCTGCACGTTGGGGCCGATGTGCCCGGCCGCTGTGGAAAATCCTTTGAGGTCGGTCAGCAGGTAACTGACCAGGGTCGCGTTCAGATCCGCTGCATATCGCAGCATATTGAACGGCCCTTTCGTCAACGCTCCTTCACTTCCGAATCCAGTGGTTGAAGGACTTTTTCCGGTCAGCGAACAGATCAGATCCATGAACAGTTCGGGCAGTTCCTGGTAGTGAATCGGATTGTAAACCGCCAGTGAGCGGATTCCGGCGGCCTTGTCCGGTGGATTATTCCGACGGCCCATCAGCACACTGTGAACCGGGAACGGAGCAGGTTTGCTCATCGGAATGGTGCGGTGGAGCCGCAAACCCCGTTCGGCCACGTAACGTGGAAACGGATTTGTCATATCAGGCCGGGACTGCAGATAGCGTGGATTCTTGGTCGACACATTTCCGATTTTCCGCGGCGTGGCCGAACAGACGACGAACTCCGCATCCTTGTCCTGCAGCATCGAACGGAGCAGGTCCTGCATCGGCTTACTGAATGCATCGAAATCAACAATCCGTTCCGCCATATGCTGAATGTCAGCGTGATTGAGTGGCTCAAAGTTCGAGATAAAGTTGCGGCTACCGGACAGATCTGCTTCCGCCTGCTTGTCAAAACCGCGATGAATGGCTTCATCAGGCCGTTGAAACAGACGATATTCACAGTTGGTCAGAAATTTAAGGCTGGGACTCTGCTCGGATTCAGACCGATGTTCAACCCGCGATGAAGAGACGATCGTGGAAACTGAG
>JAGQQT010000240.1 GCA_020426065.1 Planctomycetaceae bacterium
CTCACGAATGAAACCCTGTTTTCGCTGACGGAGTTGCCCCGACGCCTGGGAATTATTGGAGCCGGTCCGATTGGAGCGGAAATGGCCCAGACGTTTGCCCGCCTGGGCAGCGAAGTGTTTCTGTTTGATCGCTCTGGAAACCTGCTGCCGCGTGATGATCCGGAAGCGGGCAGTATCCTGAAGGAGGTTTTCTATCAGGAAGGGATCAGGCTCCATCTCCGATTTCAGGAAATGCAGATCCGGCAATCGGAACAGGACACCATTGTTGTCCGGGGTAACAGTGACGGTCAGGCTCAGGAAATAGAAGTGGATCAGCTGCTGGTGGCCGTGGGACGAGCACCTAATGTGGAAGGGCTGAATCTCGAAGCGGTCGGGGTCCGGTACGATCAGAATGGAATTCAGGTGAATAATGCGTTGCAGACAACCAATTCCAGAATCTTTGCCGCCGGTGATGTCTGCTCGAAATTCAAATTCACACACGCTGCCGATTTCCAGGCGCGCATCGTGATTCAGAATGCGTTATTTGCCCTGGGACCACTGGGGAAAAAGTCGACCAGGAATCTGCTGATTCCCTGGGCAACTTACACTTCACCAGAGGTGGCACAGGTCGGAATCACAGCAGAGCAAGCTCAACAGCAGGGAATCGCCATCGATACCTATATCCAGAAGATGTCGCAGGTCGACCGGGCGATTCTGGATGATCAGACTTGCGGGTTTGTGAAAGTTCATACAAAGAAAGGCTCCGATCAGATTCTGGGAGCGACCATTGTGGCTGAACATGCTGGGGATCTGATTTCCGAACTGACCCTGGCCATGCAAACGAGTGTTGGCCTATCCCGGATGGCTTCGATTATTCATCCTTATCCAACTCAGGCAGATGCCATTCGGAAACTGGGGGATCAATTTAATCGGACCAGACTGACTCCGCTTAATCGCTGGATCCTCAACACCCTGAAGCGGATCAACGTGGGGAAATAATCTCGCAGAACAACACTGCCCTCGATGGAATGACTTGATGTTACCCCAGTGGATGTGGTCTGATAGTGGTTTACCCCAGAGAGTAGAACTGTCATCAGGAGTCGGGCATGCCCATTCATGTGCTGAATTACGAGCGTCGTTCGTTTCTGAAGCTAGCAGGTGCCGTTGCCCTGTTTCCTCTGGCGGATTTGCAGGCTGAAACCAGTCAGAATGTCGATGCGGATCTGGTTTATCTGCTGAATGATACGCACATTGGTGAAAAACATCCGCCCGACTCACCCGTCCCTACTCATCTGCGGCAAGTGGTCAATGAATTGCTGCTCCGGTCCACAGAACCTGCCGCAGTGCTGATCAACGGAGATCTGGCACTGCTGGACGGTCAGCCAGGCGATTATCGGCATTTGCAGAAGTTACTGAATCCATTGTTTGAAGCGGGAATTGAAACGCACCTCACGTTGGGCAATCATGATAACCGTGAAGCCTTTTACAATATCCTGACTGAGCAGAAACCAGAACACCCACTCGTTGAGTCCCGGCATCTCTCAGTGGTTGAAACCCGTCATGCCAATTTCTTTCTGCTGGATTCCCTGCAGAAAACGATGGTCACACAAGGAACCATTGGAAATGAACAACTCGAATGGCTGACTCGAACGCTGGATGAAAAACGGGACAAGGCTGCCATCATTGTCGCTCACCACAACCCTCGGCTCGGGGGAGATCCCCTGCACTTTCCCGGTGGTTTAATCGATTCTCAGGAACTCTGGAACGTGCTCGGTCCCAGGTCCTGGGTGAAGGCCTACATCCACGGACACATTCATGATCGCGGGTATGCCAGCCATGAAGGGATTCATATCCTGAACACTCCAGCAACTTCGTATGTGGCGAATCCAGACAAATCGACCACCGGCTTTACGATGGCTTCTCTGACTGCTGGAGGCGTGACACTCACCACGCGCACGTCTGATCCCGCACATCCCTGGAACGGAGAAACCAAAACACTGACCTGGCGAAACTGAAAGGCCACTCTCCAGCATCAATTCCCTTCGTTCATGCCGTATTTGCGGAGTTTTTCCCGCAGCGTCTGCCGATGAATCCCGAGCAATTGAGCGGCTTCCTGACGATTTCCCTGAGTAGACTGCAGAGCGGCTTCAAAGAGTGCAGGTTCGACTGCATTGAGAAATGACTCGTAAAGCTTCCCCCGATTCTCGGGAGTTAACTCCTGCTCCTGCGTTTTCCACCAGGACTCTACTGCCGTTGAGAGAGAGGCGGGTTCATCTGTGATCGACGTCATCTCTGCAAACGGAGGAGGAAAGGCATCCGGGGTGATTTCTCCTGTGCGGGTGACAACCACAGCATGCTCAACTGCATTTCTTAACTCCCGCACGTTGCCCCGCCAGGTTCGCTTCAGCAAGACTTCTGTTGCTGTGGCTGAAAACCGGTTATAGCCCTGAGGATCGAGTTTTCTCATAAAGTGCTCTGCCAGGAGAGGAATATCCTCCGGTCTTTCGCGAAGAGGGGGAATCTCGATGCGGAACACATTCAGACGATAAAACAGATCTTCCCGGAACTGTCCGGACTTGACCATCTGTTCCAGGTTGCGATTGGTTGCGGCCACGAGTCGAAAATCGGAATGACGCCCCAGATTCCCTCCAATCGGGACGACACTTTTCGTTTCGAAGACCCGCAGCAGTTTGACCTGTGTCGCCAGAGAAATGTCCCCGATTTCATCGAAGAATGCCGTCCCTCCATCGGCTGCAACCAGCAGACCAGTTCGCTCTGCCACCGCTCCTGTGTACGCTCCTTTCAGGTGGCCGAACAGTTCTGCCTCAATCAGAGATTCATTCATGGCCGGAACACAGATCGGCACAAACTGTCCCTGCTGACGATGGCTGTATTGATGGATCGCCGAGGCAACCAGCTCCTTCCCCGTTCCACTTTCTCCGGTAATCAGAACGGGAATATCGTGGGTGGCCACATAGGCGATTTTCCGAAACACTTCCTGAATGGCAGAAGATTTTCCGATCAGTTTTTGAGCGTTCGCTTCGGGAACGGTGGTGTTCTGATTCTGTAAAACCGGCTGAGACTCAAGTGCCCGACGAACCACATCAAGAGCGTCATCCAGGTCAAACGGCTTGTTGAGGTACTCAAATGCTCCCTGTTGAACTGCCTGCACAGTGGTTTCGAGAGTTCCGAATGCGGTCATCATAATGACGGGCATGTGTGGGAGTCGGGCCTGAAAGATCTCCAGAGCAGACAGGCCATCCTGCTCAGGCAGACGAATATCCATCAGGACAACATCGGGCGTGGTGATGGAAACCTGACGCAGGGCTTCCTCCGCACTGGCTGTCGTGACAACATCGTGCCCTTCGCCATGCAGCGCTTTCTGAAGCGTCCAGCAGATCGCCGGCTCATCATCGACAATCAGGATTTGACTCATCTCGATCCCTGTTCCTGCAACAATACCTGCTGACTCGGTTTATTTCCGCTTTCTGCGATTGGAATCCGGACTTGAAACTCAGTCCAGTTCGCCACCCGGTTCATTGTTAATGTACCACCTAACTCTTCAATCGTCTGTTTCGCAACCGGAAGCCCAATCCCGACACCTTCGATTTTGGTGGTCACAAAAGGTGTAAACAGATGAGGCAAGGACTCGGGAGCAATCCCCGAACCATTATCCCGCACCAGAATGCAGCAGCAGCCATTGTTGCGACCTGCCTGGAACTGCACCACTCCCTGGGAACCGGTCGCTTCAATGGCATTGGTCAGCAGATTGAGTAACGCCGCTGCGATCCCTTCGCCATCTGAGACCTCATATTCACAATTCTGCTGCTCAAATTCAAAGGTCACCTGGTGATGCCTGCAGAGTGGTTCGATTAGAGCCGTCACTTCCTCCAGAACCTGATTCAATGGAGCGGGACGAGCCGGTGTGAGTTTCCCATGTGAGAGCCTTAAGAGGGAACGAATCTGCTCTTCGGTTCGCCGGAGTTGGGTCAAAGCAACCTGAATCGATTCCTGATCATCGGAATCACAGCTCCTCTGATGCAATTGAACGGCCATCCGGGCACCAGTTAAGGCATTTCGCAAGTTGTGGGCCAGTCCACCCGCCAACTGATGAAGAGTCGCCATCCGTTCGTTTTCTCGAATCTGCCGAATCGATTCTTCCAGAGCGGCGGCCATCTGGTTGACATCATGGGAAAGATCCCGCAACTCATCGTTGATGGTACTGTCAGGCACTGGTTGAAACTGTCCGGAAGAAATCCGATTCACATGCTGCTGAACGGCGAGCACACGTCGGGAAAATCGCCGTGCGATCCACAACGAGGTCAGCAGCATCAGTAACAGGATGAGGGAACCACAGGCGACAGGTAACAACACTGCACGTTGCCGAGCCATTGCCCACTGATTCTCAGGGTACAGGATCAGAACTTCTCTGACTGAGTTTTTTTGCGAGCGCATTGCCCGCCCCAGAAAATATCGATCTCCTGCGATTTCGATCAGCGGCAGACCCTCAATTGTGCTGATTGGCGTCTGTGCATCCAGGCTGATTTGTCCAGGCGAATTGGCCATGGTTGATTCCAGAACCGCTCCGCTGGAATCGATAACCAGCAATTCCGCTTCTGTTAGCGATTTCAATTGCGTAAGCACTTGAGAAGTCAGAGGATACCACGCCTGCTCGACAATCTGAGTGACATGTGTCAATCGGCTGGAAACCTGCTTTTCGACGGACTGCAGGCTGATCCAGGCTGAAAGCGAGGTTAGAATCACCATTGCCACAACCTGAATCAGGGCAAAGGGAATCAGAATCTGATTGCGAATTGGCCAACGCATAGGAGATTCACACTGGTAAACTGAATTCACGACACATTATTCGCCCGCGGCTGGCGATTTTTTCGCCATGATCTTTTGGCAAAGGGATCAATCTCTCAAAAAGGCCCACATTCTGACCAGATGAACCACTGGCGCGCTATTTGCATTTGATCATGCCTGCAAATTATCGTAGTTGGTTCACCAGGGAATGTCGCGAATGAAATCGATGAAATCAAGAAAAGCCTTCACGCTGATAGAACTCCTCGTAGTGATAGCAATTATTGCCATCCTCGTGGCATTGTTGCTGCCCGCAGTCCAGCAGGCCCGGGAAGCAGCACGCCGCTCCTCCTGTAAAAACAATTTCAAACAGGTCGGACTGGCTTTACACAACTACCATGACACATTCACGGCCTTTCCCATTGGAGCTGGCATCAGTGGAGGATGTAGTGGATACTCGGGAGCCCATATGTTTTCCTGGGGCGTCAGAATTCTCCCGTACCTTGATCAGACCAACATTTATAACAATCTCAACTTTTCCGGATCGACTCCATTCGTACCCGCAAACTTCAGTTCCAGCACCTGCCTTGCGACAGTCCCGCCTTTTATCTGCCCCAGTAATCCACAACCGGATGTGATCGTGAATCGTGCCGGGACATTTGCAGGGGCATTGCCGGACGGAATGGGACGCACGGACATGGGAGGGGTTGCCGACTCCATCAGCTGGAAATGTAACAGTGGCACTGGAGTACGTCCGACGTCTGTTGGTAATGGCATCCTGTTTGCTATCTCACGTGTCAAAATGCGTGACATCATCGATGGTGCCAGCAATACCCTGATGGTCGGAGAGGTCACAGGATCGCTCTCCTCATCCGGACTTAACGGAAACTCTTACACAGGCTACGATGTCTTTGACACCAGCAATGGGATCAACAGCATCGACACTGTTCCCGGCGGTGGCACATTTGCTTTTCGCCCACAGGGGTTCTCCAGTTTTCACGTTGGTGGTGCCCACTTCGTCCTCGGCGATGGATCCGTCCGCTTCATCTCGGAAAACATTGATCAAGGCACACTGTCTGCAATCACCACCCGCAATGGACGTGAAGTCGTAGGCGAATTCTAAATCGAATCTACAGTTACTTTCTGTATCTTGATTGATCGGCAGTTCAATTCGCAACCTGCCCCCGTTCAGGGAGTCGCGATTTGAGTTCCTGTAATACACATTCAAGCAGGGAGTGACAGAATCGATCCTACTATTGAAAGGAGGCAGAAATGCCTGAACTGAAAACGATATTATGCATCCTGACCAGTCTGCTGCTGGTCGGCTGTGGCGGAGTCAGCGATGCTCCCGACCGCCGTGTTGTCACGGGAAACGTCACACTGAATGGCACGCCGCTTGAGGGAGGCGTCATTCGCTTTCTCCCTCAACCCACCGGTCCCATTGCTGCGGGAAAAATTCGTGATGGCAAATACGAAGTTACGAATAAAGGGGGTGTCCCTCTGGGAAAACACAAGGTTGAAATCAAAGGCACCCCGATCCTTCCCGACGATACTACCGGTATGTCTCTCGGTGAGATTGATGCAGCTACCAAACCTGCCATCAACGTTCCCGAAAAATACTACAAAGACTCTCAACTGGAAGCGACAGTCGAAGCGGGAAG
>JAGQQT010000241.1 GCA_020426065.1 Planctomycetaceae bacterium
AGGATGGGCGCTACCAGGCCTGCATGGGAGTTGCGACTGCTGATGTAGACGGGAATGGATTAATCGACCTGTTCATCACGAATTTTTCGGATGAGTCTAATACTCTTTACCAGCAGATCGAGACGGGTTTCTTTGCCGATGAAACCCGGGTTGCAGCACTTCGCGATCCCAGTTTTGCTTATGTCGGTTTTGGTACCCAGTTTCTTGATGCCGACCTGGACTCTGATCCGGATCTGTTACTGACAAACGGCAGTCTGTCGAAAACCATGCCCGTTCCTCAGCTGACTGCGGAGTTACCTTCACAGGTCTTCGAGAATCAATCCGGTCATTTTCGTGAATTATCAGCAGCGCAGGCCGGGAACTTCTTCAGTAGGAAGTCACTGGGTAGGGGTATGTTCCGCTGCGACTGGAATCGAGATGGAAAGCAGGATGCCTGCATTTCCTTCCTTGATGAGCCAGCGGCTTTGCTGACCAACACCACCAAAACCGATCACTTCTGGATCGGAATCCGACTGGTCGGCACGACCTCGGAACGCATTCCGATCGGAACTTCGGTTACGATTCACTCTCAGGAGAAAACCCAAACCAGCCAGCTCACTGCTGGGGATGGGTATATGAGCTCAAATGAAAAGGAGCTCATTTTGGGCCTCGGCAATTCCAGCCAGGCGGATTCCGTCACGGTACGCTGGCCAGATGGCTCAGTTTCGAGCATTGAGAAACTGTCAGCCGGGCAGAGATATCTCATCATACAGGGAGAGAAAAATGCTCTCTCCCTGTCTCATTGATGAGTGTGGCAAACATGTGGGCACTGGCCACTATTTGGATTGCAGTTGCAGATCGTAGGGACCGCCACCATCCGTCACATCCACTGTGAGAGTGGTGCTGGAATTGTACCTGTCAGGAATACTTTCCTTGATATCCCCCCGCTTTTCGGGATCTTCGCTGTCCCCGGTGATCTTACTGATACTGACCTTGTGTTTACCTGGCCGAACTCCTTTATGTGCCCCGAACTGCATTTCGTATTTCCCACTGGCATCCGTTTTCCCCCAGGAAGATTTCTTCCCCTCACCGGCATCCTGCAATTCAAAAGTGATGCTGGCATCGGCCAGTGGAGCACCGTCGAGAGTTACAGTTCCTGTTGCTGGTGTCAGTTCAGGAACATCAGAAGCTCCACCTCCACACCCCAGACTGGCAAGAAGAATTACGGTCAGAATGGTAAATCGCATGGTGGCCTCCCTGAAACGTTGAAATCGGTAAAACTGGACTGCGTCCAAATCGGATCGGATTAACACGTGGTTGTCAAGTTCACCGAGTCAAAATTTGAGGAAAGAAAAGATCGGGTATCCAATTGTATTGAATTCAAGTCGATTTATGTTTACATTCGATATTAAATTGCATATTCTGCACAAAATTCCAGAAATTGCATTCTGCAGTTCCACACAGTTCTCTGATATTTCAAATAATCTATTTGCAGATTCCATGTTGGAATCTGACTTTAATTTGTTTCTTGCGGTTCTTTTTTAAAGGAGATTGTGAATGCCACACGTTTTAAATCAGTGGACCCGCAGCAAGAAGATGAAGGGTTTCACGCTTATTGAGCTGCTCGTGGTCATCGCGATCATTGCGATCCTTGTAGCTCTGCTGCTGCCTGCTGTTCAGCAGGCACGAGAAGCCGCTCGTCGCTCTTCCTGCAAAAACAACCTGAAACAGCTCGGTCTGGCCCTGCACAACTATCACGACACATTCAATGTGTTCCCGATGGGATGGTGGGACCGCTGGTCTGCTACCAACATCAACGTTGGTAACGACGGACAATGGGGTTGGGGTACTTACATTCTTCCCTTCATGGAAGAAGCTCCTCTGTACGACGTCCTGACTCCGGGGGACAATCCTTCCGCTACGCCAGGTCTGGTTGGAACTCTGGCTGCAGCCATTGATGATCCAACACGTCTTGCTGCAATGCAGGTACCGATTGACTCTTACCGTTGTCCTTCCGATAACACCGAAGGTGTTAACCGGGATAACCAGATTGGTGGCCAGCCTCTGGCAACTTCCAACTACGTTGCCAACCATGGTAGTGGTACCATCGGATTCCCCAACAATGCTGGTGGCAGCTGGAAAGCTACCAAAGGAAAAACCCCACTGGGTGATCAGGAAGCTAACGGTCTGTTCGGTCGTATGTTTGTCACCAACATGAGAGATGTCACCGACGGTACCAGTAACTCAGTCGCTCTGGGTGAACGTTCACAAACCGTGTCTGCTGGTGGTACTACCCAGCTTTGCCGTGCCAGCGTTGTCTTCGGATGCCGCGACAATGACCGAAATGCCCTCTCTTGGGGACCATTCGTCAACCATGGAGCTGGTAAGTACGGTATCAACAACCCAGCTGTTGGTTCTGGTGGTGATGCAGGTGGCATTTGCCAGGGTGGTTTCTCCAGCAACCACAAAGGGGGAGCTCAGTTCGTGATGTGTGACGGCGCTGTCCGCTTCGTCAGCGAAAATATCGATCACGACTTTGCCCTGGGTGGTTCTTCCTGGGATGTTGACACCACCTTTGAACGGATTCTGGGAGTCAACGACGGACAGGTTGTCGGCGAGTTCTAATCGCTCAAGTTGTCTGCTCTGCTCATAATACAGGCCGGTTTCCCCTGGGAAGCCGGCTTTTTTCATTAACCAGTGTTGATCATTCAGGGATAACCACGATTGTGGTAAATCGCCCAGTGCATTCCTGAAAGACCGTAATACTGCTCAACCGTACGAAGCTCATAGAAGTTCCCAGCAGCATCCCTCAGAGAAGCTGGCGGAACAAAATCTGTGGCCACCTCATGCAGAATAACCCACTCCGGCCCTTGCGGAGGCCAACGTCCTTCCAGGACATAGTCAGCAGGTTTTATTCCGGCAGTGCGTCGATGATGAAAATCCAGCAGCAATCGATTGCGAAAATCATGATCGCTGCCAATCAGGATCAGAGGTTGTCGGGACTGATTACTCATCATCTGCAGTGCACGTGAATAACCGCCGCGGCCAATGCGAATCAGATTCAGATCACCGAGCAGATTCCCGGCACATAATCCGACAAACAGGATCAAAACGACTGGTCGCTTCCAGTCTTTGACTGACCAGAACTGACTGCAATACTCTGCCAGAATCAGCTGGCTCAGCAGAATCGGAATCAGAAAATAACGGGGATAAAGTGGATCGGGCTTGAGCACCAACAGCATCAGGGCTGGTGCAAATACAATCGCAGTCAAATTCCCCAGTCCCATGGAAAAAGATTGCTTCAGTTGGAAGAAGACGGCGAAACCGAAGCCGATCAGCACACAACCGGCCAGAACCAGACTTGTTAATCCTGGTAGCGGATCTCCCGCCACCAGCGACAGACTTTGAACAACTACTCCCAATGCATTCGCAGGATCACCACCACCACGCTCCAGGTGCTGATAAAACAGAAGCAGCATCGTGAGAAAGGTCACTCCCGGAACAAGGCCCCACAAAAGCACGCGCTGCAGTCGTTTTGTGAGCATGCGACTGGAATCAAACAGTCCAACAACCAGACTCACCATTACACCCGCCCACAGAAAGACAAACGTTCCATGGGCAAGAAAACCGAGCAGATTCATGAACCAGAACAGTACAGCTGCTGCGATCTCAGATCCAAAAATGGTTTTCTGTTCGAACAACTTCCAGGAAGCGATCGTGGCAAAAACCAGATACCCATAGCCCCGGGCCTCTGTGGCGTACTCTACGGCAACAAAGGAAACGGCAAGTGTGAGCCAGACAAAACCGGTTTGGGCCAGACTTTGGCCTGCCCCTCTCACACCCGCGATCAAAACCGCAAAGATCCCCAGCAGCAAACAGGGGAGTCGATACAACCAGACGGGAGCATTGGTTCCAACCAGCATCAACCAGGCGGTGTTGATCGGATGATTGTTGTCATGATGCAGCGCAGACAGAATTTCAGTAAAGGACTTGATTTCCTGAGCCAGATTCCAGGACCAGATTTCATCCAGCCAGAACTCGCTGAAACTCGCCAGCAGCCGCAGTATTACAGCAACAGCAAGGAACAGGCTGCAGAGAAGTGAAATTTTCAGGCGGTGAGTCATGGTTGAGGTACTACGGGATTATCCTGCGCTGGAAGAATCAGTTCACTCACGATTTCCGAGAGCCAGCGAGTCCCCGCTTCGTTGAGATGTTCCGGATACATTTCGGCATACAGCCAGAGCAGGGGATTGGATTGCAGATGTTCCTCACCCCAGCGGGCCTGGATGCGGGAAATCTCTTCCGGGAATTCCTCTCGAAAAGTCCCCGTCTCCAATTCCTGAAGTACAAGGGGCGGGACCTGAATATACGGGAGATTGCTCTGTTGAGCCACTGCCTGCAGCGATTGGACATAAGGCTGATATTCCGGGTAAACGCAATAATCAAGCACCAGAACTTTCGCTCCGCGAGCCAGTGCCAGATCAATCAGTGCGTGCAGATTTTCCCGATACCGGGGCAACGGTACCCGAGGAACATATTCGCTCTCTGGAATCTCTTTCCGGGTCAGATACCTTCCCCAGCGAACAAGTCCTGACTGTCCCAGGAGAAACTCGAAGCCACTCGTATCAATCTTCTTGGACATTCGAGCTAACACAGCCAGATCAGACTCAGGCTGAGGCCAGGCATCATTATTGATAAACGAAAGGATGAGCCAGTCAAACTGCTGCTCATGAAACTGCTGATCGAACCAGATCCTTCCCTGTTCACTGGTGTATCCGGGCGTACCTGCATTGATCACCTGAACGGTTTGAATTCCCTTGCTGGATAAAGAATCTTCCAGGACTTGCGGAAAAACATCCCGATCATCGAGTGGATATCCGAATATATTCGAGTCTCCCAGACACAGGACCGTCAACATTTCATCGGTATCTGGCTGCGCCGGTTTTCCGCGATAACCATTCTGGTTGATCGTGATTTCAATCTTTTGTTTTTCCAGACCGGGTGCAAAATGAAAGTTGAAGGACTCCAGTTTCCTGTCCGGAGAAAGCTTCCAGATCCGCTCAGAATCACTTTCGTAAAGAGGAATCGGCTCCTTTTCATCAAGTGACAGGTGGGACAGCCATTCCATGAATCGGCGTGAACCAACTGCTCGTCCTGCCTGTTCAGGAATGGGAATCAACCGGACACAGAGATCCGTCAATCCCACGATCAGGCAGGTCGCGATCAGAGCAAAGATCAACTTTTTCCGGAGAGAAATGCTATGGGGAGTACGGACTTGTCCTGCAGTCATGATGGAATGTCCGTCTCATTCAGTGAATTCAAGCCGGGTAATAAAACCGCCACAAGACACCTTCGTCTCCAGGCAGACATGTCGATGTCGCGATCGTTGAGAAATTTCCTCAAAACAGAGGATAAATGAAGGGAGCCAGAGGGGTTGCCGAAAACCAGATCAGCAGTCCAATGGCGGCGAAGGTCAGCAGGATCGGGATCATCCACCAGGCTTTGTTGTCCCGGATGAAATACCAGAACTCGGCGAACAGGCCGATCTCTTCAGATTCTGCGGCCTGCTGAAATTCGCTGACAGCCTTTTCCGGGTCTGGTTTCTGTTCGGATTGATTTGCCATAAATACGGCTCGATTTGAAATGCTGAACTCGATAACTTATCTGACTCTGTCCTGGTTCCTCCATTCTACAGATCAGGACAGGAAATGTCGAAAGGGAAAATCCCGCTCCCCCCTTTAACATCTGGGCCGGAATTGCAACAAAAAATCTGAAAAGCAGAGTGAAAACGGAAATCTGAAAAACCATGACGGCAATACTCGGGATTTCCGCTCTCTATCACGACTCCGCCGCTGCCATCCTCGTTGACGGACGGATACGAGCGGCCGCTCAGGAGGAACGTTTCAGTCGGATCAAACACGATGCCGGATTTCCAGCACATGCGGTCGCCTACTGCCTGGAGGAAGCCGGACTGACAATCGATCAGGTGGATCACGTTGCTTTTTACGAAAAGCCACTCCTGAAGTTTGATCGATTATTGAGAACTTACCTGGCGGTGGCACCGGGTGGATTTCCCTCTTTTGCCAGATCGATTCCGGTCTGGCTCAAAGACAAGCTTCACCAGAAAAAACAGCTGCGTCAGAACCTGGGCCTGAAATCCCGGAAACGGATTGTCTTCCCCCAGCACCACGAATCGCATGCAGCCAGTGCGTTTTATCCTTCTCCATTTGAATCCTCCGCTATTCTCACGATTGATGGAGTCGGGGAGTGGACAACTGCCGCTCTCGGAACAGGGGAGGGCAATCGGATTCAGCTCAAAGAAGAGTTACGTTTCCCCCACTCGCTGGGAATGCTCTACAGCGCCTTCACTTATTACTGCGGCTTCAAGGTCAACTCTGGTGAGTACAAACTGATGGGGCTGGCGCCCTA